>NZ_JBCEBL010000018.1:0-157754 GCF_049472615.1 Azospirillum sp. 11R-A
AAGCCTTCGTTCGACTTGCATGTGTTAGGCATGCCGCCAGCGTTCGTTCTGAGCCAGGATCAAACTCTCAGGTTCAGATCGCGGCCGAAGCCNRCGACTGACAGGACCGCCTAGGCGATCTCCTGAAACGTCGATACTGATACAGTTTCTCTGCTCAAAAGATGCACAGACGATCCTCGATTGTGCCGATCCCCAACTGAGAACCARMACCCMAAGGCCGCAACGGCTACCAACTGCCGCCGCCTGCGCATCCCTTCTCACAACACGGTATAAACTTGTCAAAGAGCCCGCCCGATGCAGAAACCGTTGCTCCGCCGAACCTCTGGGGTTCGACTGTCAAGCGCCGGTTTGTCGGGCTTCCCTTCTGCGTGTCGGTCGCTGCCGTGTCGGCGGCGCCGGCGTCGTTCGCGTCGGGAGGCGTCTTATATGCGGCCTCCACCCAACCGCGCAAGAACTTTCTGCACTCCCATGACGATTTTTTGACCATCCCCGTTTCAGGGCGGGCGCCGGTCGCAATCATAGCGCCGGGTCAGCCGATGGCCCGCAGATGGCGGACCGGCCGGCCGGGAGACGCCGCCTCGGCAGCCGCGACGATGCCATGCGCGTCGATGCCGTAATGACGATAGAGGTCGGCGACGGTGCCGGTCTGACCGAAATGCTCCACACCCAGCGCCCGCGTGCGATGGCCGGCGACAGAACCGAGCCAGCCCAGCGTCGTCGGATGGCCATCCACCACCGTCACCAGCGCGCAATGGGGCGGCAGCCCCTCCAGCAGCCGCTCGATATGGCCGCGGGCATGGCCTAGGCCGCGTTCGCGCGCCCGCTGGGCGGCACTCCAACCGGCATGCAGCCGGTCGGCGGAGGTCACCGCCAGCAGCCCGACGTCGCGCCGGTCCTCTCCCAGCATGCCGACGGCGGCGATGGCCTCGGGCGCCACCGCCCCGGTGTAGGCGATCACCACCTGGGCGTTCGGCCCCGGCTTGCGCAGCCAATAGGCGCCATCGACGATGTCGCGGGCGAAATCCTCGTCCATCGTCCGGGTCGGCTGCTCGAGCGCGCGGGACGACAGGCGCAGATAGACCGAACCGCCGGTCTCGTCGCGCAGCCAGTTGCGCTCGCCTGGAGCGCCCTCCCCGTCCCGCTGCATGTAATCGAAGGCCCAGCGCATCACCACCGCCAGTTCATCGGCGAAGGCCGGCTCGAAATAGGCCAGCCCGTCCTGGGCCATGCCGACCAGCGGCGTGGCGATGGACTGGTGCGCTCCGCCCTCCGGCGCCAGCGTGATGCCGGACGGGGTCGCCACCAGCATGAAGCGGGCATCCTGATAGCAGGCGTAATTCAACTGGTCGGCGCCGCGCATGATGAAGGGGTCGTAGACGGTGCCGATCGGCAGCAGCCGCTCCCCGAACAGGCTGTGCGACAGGCCGAGCGCCGACAGCAGGATGAACAGGTTGGATTCGGCGATGCCCAGCTCCAGATGCTGGCCCTTCGGCGAGAATTCCCAGCTGTAGGTGGAGGGGATGCGCTCCTTCTTGAACAGGTCGGCCAGTTCGCTCTTGGCGAACAGCCCGCGCCGGTTCACCCAGGCGCCGAGGTTGGTGGACACGGTGACGTCGGGGGCGGTGGTGACGATGCGCTCGGCCAGCGGCGAGCGCTCCCGCCCGATCTCGTTCAGGATCAGGCCAAAGGCGGCCTGGGTCGACAGGCTCTTCTGCGTCGGCACCGCCAGCGCGGCCGGCACGGCGACCGCCGGTGCCTCGTAGCGGCGGCGGCCCTTCTGTGCGAAGGGAACGCGGCGCAGAAAATCCTCCAGGGCGGAGTCCGGCAGCGAGAGTCCTTCGAAGCGGTCCCATTCATGACCCGCGCGGACCTTGTTGGCGGCGCGGAAGCCCTCCATCTGCTCGCGGGTCAGCAGGCCGGAATGGTTGTCCTTGTGGCCGGCCAGCGGCAGGCCGAAGCCCTTGACGGTGTAGGCGATGAAGCAGACCGGCCGGTCGTGGGTGCGGGCCCGGGCAAAGGCCTCCAGCAAAGACGGCAGGTCATGGCCGCCGAGATTGCCCATCAACCGGGCCAGTTCCTCGTCGCTGCGGCGCTCGATCAGGCGGGTGACGTCGCCCTGGTCGCCCAGATCATCCATCAGGCGGCGGCGCCATGCCGCTCCGCCCTGATAGGTCAGGGCCGAATAGAGCTGGTTGGGGCAGGTGTCGATCCACTGGCGCAGCCGCTCGCCGCCCGGCTCCGTGAACGCCTCCTGCATCAGGGTGCCGTATTTCAGGATCACCACGTCCCAGCCGAAAGCGCGGAAGATGTTCTCCAGCCGCTCCCACAGCCCTTCGCGGATCACCGCGTCCAGGCTCTGGCGGTTGTAGTCGACGATCCACCAGGTGTTGCGCACACCATGCTTCCAGCCCTCCTGCAGGGCCTCGAAGATGTTGCCCTCGTCCATCTCGGCGTCGCCGATCAGAGAGACCATGCGGCCCTCCGGCAGGCCGGGCGCCCAGCCCTTGGCCTTCAGGTAATCCTGGACCAGCGAGGCGAAGAGCGTCTGCGCCACCCCCAGCCCGACCGAGCCGGTGGAGAAATCGACGTCGTCCACGTCCTTGGTGCGGGACGGGTAGGACTGGGCACCCTTGTAGCCGCGGAAATTCTCCAGCTTCTCCCGCGTCTGGTTGCCCAGCAGATACTGGATGGCGTGGAAGATCGGGCTGGCATGGGGCTTCACCGCCACCCGGTCCTCCGGCCGCAGGGCCGAGAAATAGAGCGCCGTCAGGATGGTCGACATCGAGGCGCTGGAGGCCTGATGGCCGCCGATCTTCATCCCGTCCAGGTTGGGACGGACATGGTTGGCGTTGTGGATGGTCCAGGACGCAAGCCAGAGTACCTTGCGCTCCAGCTCTGCCAGGCAGGCGAGATCGGCGGAGGACGGCTGGTTCGCGGTCATCGGTCTGCTCCCAAACGCAGGTTTATGATTGGAGCAGCCTATCATTTGCGACACGGCAGATGCTTGCGAAGTGGCGCCGGCCGCGGTTGCGCTTTAGCATCGGATGCCAGGATAACACGGGAAACGGCATCTCATGCCAAGGCACCCCCTCGACCGCATCGACCGCAGGATCCTGTCCGCCCTTCAGCAGGATGGCCGGCTGCCCAACAACGAACTGGCGGAGCGGGTCGGCCTGTCGCCCTCCCCCTGCCTGCGCCGGGTCAAGGCGCTGGAGGATGCGGGCGTGATCGCCCGCTATGTGGCGCTGGTCGATCCAGCCTCCGTCGACCTGCCGGTCAACATCTTCGTCAGCGTCAGCCTGGAACGGCAGGTCGAAGCCCGGCTGGACGGGTTCGAGGCGGCGGTGATGGCGCGGCCGGAGGTGCTGGAATGCTACCTGATGACCGGCGACGCCGATTACCTGCTGCGGGTGGTCGTGCCGGACCTCGCCAGCTATGAACGGTTCCTGAAGGAGCACCTGACCCGCATCCCCGGCGTCGCCAACATCCGCTCCAGCTTCGCCTTGAAACAGGTGCGCTACCGCACCGCCCTGCCGCTGGAGCATCTGGGAGACTGAGCCCGCATCAGTCCGCTGCCGCCACCGGCTTGGCACGGCTGCCGACCAACGGAACCAGCACCGCCGCGAGCAGGCACAGCGCACCGGCGGTGGCAAAGGCCGGCAGATAGGTTTGCAGCGCGGTACGCGACAGGCCGGCGCCGAAAGCCGCGCTGGCGGCACCCAGCTGATGGCCGGCGAAAATCCAGCCGAAGACCAGATTGGCGCGCTCCCGGCCGAAGCGCTCCGCGGTCAGGCGCACGGTCGGCGGGACGGTGGCGATCCAGTCCAGCCCATAGAAGACGGCGAAGACCGACAGGCCGTAGAGGGTGAAGTCCGAATAGGGCAGATAGAGCAGCGACAGGCCGCGCAGGCCGTAATACCAGACCAGAAGCCAGCGGTTGTCGTAGCGGTCGGACAGCCAGCCCGACCCGACGGTGCCGACAAAGTCGAAGATGCCCATCAGGGCCAGCAGGCCGGCGGCCTGCACCTCCGGCACGTTGAAATCGACGCAGAGTGGGATCAGGTGGGTCTGGATCAGGCCGTTGGTGCTGGCACCGCAGATGAAGAAGGTCGCGAACAGAACCCAGAACGCCCGTGTTCCCGCGGCGTCGCGCAACGCTCCCAGCGCCGCCGACAGGATGGCACCGGCCGGGACGGCGGGAGCCGCGGCCCCGACTTCGCCGACGGCGGACAGGCCGAGATCGGCAGGGCGGTCCCGCATCAGCGCCAGCATCGCCAGGGCGGCGACGGCGATGAGACCGCACAGCAGGGCGATGGCGGTGCGCCAGCCATAGGCCTCCGTCAGCATCGACAGCAGCGGCATGAAGACCAGCTGCCCGGTGGCCGAACTGGCGGTCAGCAGCCCGATCACCAGCCCGCGGCGGGCGACGAACCAGCGGGTGGCGATGGTAGCGCCCAGCACCATGGCGGTCAGGCCGGTGCCGAAACCGACGACGAAGCCCCAGAGCAGGATCAGCTGCCAGACCTCCCGCATCGCCAGAGAGGCCAGCAGCCCGCTGCCGACCAGCGTCAGCGAGGACAGCACCATGCGGCGGACGCCGAAGCGGTTGATCATCGCGGCGGCGAAGGGCCCCATCAGCCCGAACAGCAGCAGGCGGATCGCCATGGCGGTGGAGATGTCGGCGGTGTCCCAGCCGAATTCCCGCTGGAGCGGCAGCAGCAGGACGCCGGGCGCACCGACCGCCCCGGCCGACACCAGCATGGACAGGAAGGTAACGGCGACGACGACCCAGGCATAGTGGATGTCGCGCCGCGCCAGGGCGGCGGCGAGAGGGGTGGACAGCATCGGCTGGGGTCTCCGGTGGCTTGCCTGTTTATTGAGCGGTCACGCCGCCGTCGATGTTGATCGACTGGCCGGTGACGAAGCCGGCGGCGTCGGAGCAGAGCCACAGCACCGCCGCCGCCACCTCCTCCGGACGGCCGACACGGCCGACGGGATGACGCGGCCCCATCACCGCCTCCACCCGCTCGGCGCCGCCGAAGGATGTCTGGGTCATCGGCGTCTGGATGATCGCCGGGCAGACGGCGTTGACGCGCACGCCGAAGGACGCGACCTCGATGGCCGCGGTGCGGGTCAGCCCCTCCACCGCCGCCTTGCTGGCGGAATAGGCGGCGTTGCCGGCCATGCCGATCTGCCCCAGCACCGACCCGGTGTTGACGACCGCGCCGCGGCCCTGGCGGAGCATGATCGGCAGCTCATGCTTCAGGCAAAGCCAGACGCCCTTCACATTGACGGTCAGCACGCGGTCGAAATCAGCCTCTTCCATGTCGGTGACCGGAGCGACCTGATGGATGCCGGCATTGTTGAAGGCGGCGTCGAGGCGGCCATGGTCGCGCTCGATCCGCTCGAACAGGGCGGCGACCTCCGCCCCATCGGCCACATCGGCGGCGACGAAATGGCCGGTGCCGCCGGCACGGCCGATCAGTTCCACCGTCTCCAGCCCCTCCGCCTCGCGCCGGCCGGTGACGATCACCGTTGCCCCCGCTCCGGCAAAGGCCAGCGCCGTCGCCCGCCCGATCCCCGACGTGCCGCCGGTGACCAGGGCAACCCGCCCGCTCATGTCCGCCCCGGTCGTGTTCATCGCAACGCTCATGGCTCTCTCCTGTCCTTGCATACGGCTTGTGCGCGCCGCGCCGGTGCCGGGTATATTGATGACGATCATCATCAATTTTGATTTGGATGATGTCCATAATGAAAATGGCGGACGAGCCCGGTTTCCCGGAGCCCCAGCCATGCGCCGCCCGAATGGCGCAACGCCGCAATCGACACCACATGTGCGCGGAACGGACGGGAACCGCGGGGAACCGGCGGCCACGGGCCGTGAACGCCCACCCATTCGGGAGGCTTATTCTGGTCTTGGTTGCGACACCGCCCGACAGCGGCAACCGGAACTGCGCATGGCATCATCCACGCCGCAAGTCACCGGTCCGCGGGTCCTTCGGCAGGGCATGTGATGGCCCCGACACAGGGACCTTCCCTTCGATTCAGTTCCACAAGGATAAGCTTGACCCTTGCCGCACAACGGATCATGAAGGCGCGACCATGCTCGTTCATGTAACTGCATGTATCCGGTGCCGTCGGGTCTTCCACTTTCTTTCGGTTGGGCGAATGTTGCTTTCGCAGCGCTTGGGCAGCCCAAGACTTGTCATCTCCCATCGGTACGGGTGCCGACACGCCGAGCGGCAAGCATTCGTTAACCATAAAGCGCCACAACTTGCGAGCGGCCCATTGCCGCGTTCAGCCGACCGCCGGGACCGTATGCCGATCGGGTCCGTTTGGCGCCACCGCGCTGATTCCTTTTGGAAGGCTGACACAGCGTGACTCTGCTGACTGCGCGGGCCAACGGCCCGACCGATGTTTCCCCGGCCGGTCAATCGACGATCTCCGCTCCGTGGACCGCCACTCCGACGGTCCCGACGCTGAGCGGCCGGGTCGATCCGTCCCTTCTGCGCGACGAACTGCTGTCCGACATCCCGCAGGCGACCGCCGCGGCGCATCCGGACCGCACGGCCATCGTCTATGAAGGCCGGCGCGTCACCTATGCCGAGCTGGATGCGCGCGCCAACCGGGTCGCCCACGGCCTGCGGGCGCGCGGGATCGGCCCCGGCTGCTTCGTCGGGCTGTGGATGGCACGGTCGCTCGACCTGCATGTCGCGCTGCTGGGCATCCTGAAGGCCGGCGCCGCCTATCTGCCTTTCGACGCCGATGCTCCGGCGGAGCGCGTGGCGGTCAGCCTGACCGACTGCGCCGCCCCGGCGATCCTGATCGATCTGGTGACCGGCACCAAGGCGGCGACGCTGGCAGCAAGCGGCGCCGATGTCCAGGTCCTGCGCATCGGCGATGTGCTGAGCGACAGCGAGGAGCCGTTCGATCTGCGGGCGGACGGGGTGACGCCGGACAGCCCGGCCTACGCCATCTACACCTCGGGCTCGACCGGCAAGCCCAAGGGCATCGTCATCAGCCACCGCAACATCTGCCATTACCTGCGCGCCGCCAACAGCGTCTACGGCATCACCGCCGACGACGTGGCGTTCCAGGGCGCCTCGGTGGCCTTCGACCTGTCGCTCGAGGAGATTTTCGTCCCCTACCTGGCCGGCGCCACCCTGTGGGTCGCCAGCCGCCAGGTTCTGGACGAGGCCGACCGGCTGGCCGACGTGCTGACCGAGGCCGGCGTCACCGTGCTGGACACCGTCCCCACCCTGCTGGCGATGCTGCCGAAGGACATTCCGTCGCTGCGCGTCGTCATCCTGGGCGGCGAGGCCTGCCCGCCGGCCGTCGCGTCGCGCTGGTGCCGGCCGGGCCGGCGCCTGTTCAACAGCTATGGCCCGACCGAGGCGACCGTCGTCGCCACGGTGGCCGAGGTCCATCCCGACACCCCCGTCACCATCGGCCGCCCGATCCCCAACTACACCTGCTATGTGGTGGACGAGGCGTTGCAGCCGGTGGCCCCCGGCACCCAGGGCGAGCTGCTGATCGGCGGCCCCGGCGTGGCCCAGGGCTATCTCGGCCGGCCGGAGCTGACGGCGGAAAAGTTCATCGCCAACCCGTTCCGCTCCGGTACGCCAGGCCCACATCCGGATCCGCTGCTCTACCGCTCCGGCGATGCGGTCAGCGTCGATGCCGACGGCAACCTGCGCTTCCATGGCCGCATCGACGATCAGGTGAAGATCCGCGGCTTCCGGCTGGAGTTGGGCGAGATCGAGGCGAAGCTGACCGACTTGGCCGGAATCGCCCAGGCCACGGTGGTCCTGCGCACCGACAACGGGCTGGACCGTCTGGTCGCCTTCCTGGTCGCGCAGCCGGGTGCCTCCCTCGACAAGACTACGCTCCGCGACGCGCTGCGGGCGCAGCTGCCCGCCTATATGGTGCCCGCGCACTATGAGCAGGTGGCGGAACTGCCGCGCCTGACCTCCGGCAAGGCCGACCGCAAGACCTTGCAGGCGATGGCCCTGACCGAGGATGCCGGTTCGGGCGAGCAGGAGGAGCCGCGCAGCCCGACCGAGGCGACGCTGCTGGAGGCCGCCCGCCGTGTCTTCCCCGGCCAGTCGATCCCGCTGGAGGCCGACTTCTTCCTCGACCTGGGCGGCCATTCGCTGCTGGCGGCGCGCTTCGTCTCGGCGGTGCGCGAGACCGCCGGGCTGGCCAGCCTGACCCTTCAGGACGTCTATGGCGCCCGCACGCTGCGGGCGATGGCCGAACGGCTGGAAGCAAAGGCGCCGGCAGCTCACGGCGCCAAGCCGGCCGACCTGTCCTTCGATCCGCCGCCGCTGGCCCGCCGGCTGCTGTGCGGACTGGCCCAGGCCGCGGCGCTGCCGATTATCCTGGCGCTGATGACGGTGCAGTGGCTTGGTGTGTTCGTCAGCTACATGCTGCTGTCCGGCGAGGATGCCGGAATCCTCGGCGAAATCACCACGATGTTCGGCGTCTACGTCGTCATCAACATCGCCACCGTCGCCATCGCCGTCGCGGCGAAATGGCTGATCATCGGCCGGACCAAGCCGGGCCGCTACCCGCTGTGGGGCGTCTATTATTACCGCTGGTGGCTGGCCCAGCGCTTCATCGCGCTGGTCCACCTGAAGTGGTTCCAGGGGTCGCCGGTGATGCGGCTGCTGCTGCGCGCGCTCGGCGCCAAGGTCGGCGCCGATGCGATGATCGGCGAGTTCGAATCCGGCGCCATCGATCTGGTCAGCATCGGCCGCGGCGCCTCGACCGGCGGCAAGGTGAAGATGGCCAATGCCGAGGTGATCGGCAACGAGCTGGTGATCGGCACCATCGAGATCGGCGAGGACGCCTATATCGGCACCTCCTGCGTCATCGGCCACGATGCCGTCGTCGGCAAGAGCACCGAACTGGCCGACCTGACCGCGCTCGCCGCCGGCACCCACACCGGCGATTACGAGCAGTGGGACGGTTCGCCCGCCCGCAAGGTCGGCACCGTCGACCGCGCCGCCCTTCCCGAGGAGCCCCGCGCCGGCGTCGTCAAGCGCGCCGCCCAGACGCTGATCTATCTGGTCGCCCTGGTCGGCCTGCCGCCGGTGGCGCTGATCCCGATCTTCCCGGCCTTCTACCTGTTCGACAAGCTCGACGCCTGGATGGGCGGGGTGTTCAAGGTCAACTACCTCTACTACGTTCCCGCCATCGCGTGGCCGACCGCCATGTTCCTGGTGGCCTTCACCGTGCTGCTGATCGCCGCCATGCGCTGGATCGTGCTGCCGAAGGTGGAGGCCGGCTCCTACTCGGTCCACAGCTGGTTCTACGTCCGCAAATGGGTCGTGGCGCTGGCGACCGAGGTGATGCTGGAAACCCTCAGCTCGCTCTACGCCACCGTCTACATGCGGGCGTGGTACCGCCTGATGGGCGCCAAGATCGGCCGCGACGCCGAGATCTCGACCAACCTCGCCGGCCGCTACGACCTGGTGGAGATCGGCGAGAAGTGCTTCATCGCCGACGAGGTGGTGCTGGGCGACGAGGACATCCGCCGCGGCTGGATGCATCTGCAGCCGGTGAAGACCGAGGCCCGCGTGTTCGTCGGCAACGACGCCGTGGTGCCGCCGGGCGCCTCCATCCCCACCGGCACGCTGATCGGCATCAAGTCCAAGCCGCCGGCGAATGCCGAGATGCAGGCCGGCGACACCTGGTTCGGCAGCCCGCCGATCAAGCTGCCGGTGCGCCAGAAGTTCGACAACGTGTCGGCCAACTGGACCTTCGAGCCGTCGCGCGCCCGCCGTCTAGGACGCGCCGTGTTCGAGGCGTTCAGCCTGTCGATGCCGTCGATGCTGTTCATTACCTTCGGCACCTTCGCGGTGGAGTTCTTCGCTCCCGCCATCCTCGACCAGCGCTGGGGCGCCTTCGCCTGGCAGTTCCTGGCGGTCAGCGTCGCCATTCCCACCGCGATGGTGCTGGTGGTGGCGCTGGTGAAGTGGCTGCTGATGGGCCGCTACGCCCCCACCATGAAGCCGATGTGGTCCTGGTGGGCCATGCGGACCGAGGCGGTGGCCGTGCTCTATTGGGGTCTGGCCGGCAAGGTCCTGCTCGACCATCTGCGCGGCACGCCGATGCTGCCCTGGGTGCTGCGCCTGTTCGGCACCAAGTTCGGCCAGGGCGTCTACATGGACACCACCGACATCACCGAGTTCGACTGCGTGTCGGTCGGCGACTATAGCGCCATCAACGCCCTGTCGGCCTTGCAGACCCACCTGTACGAGGACCGCGTGATGAAGGTCGGCCGGGTGTCGGTCGGGACCGGCGTCACCGTCGGGGCCGGCGCCACGGTGCTCTATGACACCCATGTCGGCGACTTCGCCCGCCTGGGCCCGCTGACCCTGGTGATGAAGGGCGAGGAAATCCCCGCCCACGGCGAGTGGGTGGGCGCTCCGGCCGAACCGGCGCCGCAGGCCCATGCGGCGGTCGACAAGCGGGTGAAGGCGGCGGCGTAACAGCCGGCGTCAGTGACGGGAAGAAAAGGCTGGTATTACCATTGCGGTGTACCGGCCTTTTCTTTTGCCTGTCTTCGGCCCTTCATTCATCTGACGACAAACCGTCGCGCACCGTTACTCTCTCCGATGGTTGTCTCCGCACGGGAGCGGTGTATAAGGGGGCCGAGCGCGGCCTGCCCCCTTCGCGCGCCCGGCCGGGCGCGTACCACGGAGGCGAATGGTGGCCGTTGGATCGTCACGCCAGGTTCGTCAAAGGAACGCCCCAATGCCCGACGACATCGCCTCAGCCCGCGGCCTGTTTCCGCTCGCCAAGGACGACACGACCTACCGCAAGCTGACCTCGGATCACGTCTCGGTCGTCGAGTTCGACGGCGAGCAGATCCTGAAGGTCGAGCCGGAAGGTCTGCGCCTGCTGGCCGAGGCTGCCTTCTCCGACATCAACCATCTGCTGCGTCCGGGCCATCTGGCCCAGCTCGCCAAGATCCTTGACGATCCGGAGGCGTCGGCCAACGACCGCTTCGTAGCGCTCGACCTGCTGAAGAACGCCAACATCGCCGCCGCCGGCACCCTGCCGATGTGCCAGGACACCGGCACCGCCATCATCATGGGCAAGAAGGGCCGCCGCGTCTGGACCAAGGGCGGCGACGAGACCGCACTGTCGGAAGGGGCCCGCGACGCCTACCTGAAGCGCAACCTGCGCTACAGCCAGCTGGCGCCGATCTCCATGTATGAGGAGAAGAACACCCGCAACAACCTGCCGGCCCAGATCGACATCTATTCCGAGGGCGAGGACTATTACAAGTTCCTGTTCATGGCCAAGGGCGGCGGGTCGGCCAACAAGACCTTCCTGCATCAGGCCACGCCGTCGGTGCTGGCGCCCGACCGGCTGCTGAAGTTCCTCGAAGACAAGATCCGCTATCTCGGCACCTCGGCCTGCCCGCCCTACCACCTCGCCATTGTCATCGGCGGCCTGTCGGCGGAGCAGAACCTGAAGACGGTGAAGCTGGCCTCGGCCCGCTATCTCGACAACCTGCCGACCGAAGGCGGCGAGGATGCGCACGCCTTCCGCGATCTGGCGATGGAGGCCGAGGTCCACAAACTGACCCAGAACATGGGCATCGGCGCCCAGTTCGGCGGCAAGTATTTCTGCCACGACGTCCGCGTCATCCGCCTGCCGCGCCACGGCGCCTCGATGCCGATCGGCATCGGCGTGTCCTGCTCGGCCGACCGTCAGGCTGTGGGCAAGATCACCAGGGACGGCATCTTCCTGGAGCAGCTGGAGACCGATCCGGCCCAGTATCTTCCCGAGATCGGTGACGAGCATCTGTCGGGCGACGTCGTCAGGATCGACCTGAACCAGCCGATGGAGCAGATCCGCGCCACGCTGAGCCAGTATCCGATCCGCACCCGCCTGTCGCTGACCGGCCCGCTGATCGTCGCCCGCGATCTGGCCCACGCCAAGCTGCGCGCCCGCCTGGACGCCGGCGAGCCGCTGCCCGACTATTTCAAGAACCACCCGATCTATTACGCCGGCCCGGCCAAGACGCCGGAAGGCTACGCCTCGGGCTCCTTCGGTCCGACGACGGCCGGCCGCATGGACAGCTTCGTCGACCAGTTCCAGGCGGCCGGCGGCTCCATGGTCATGCTGGCCAAGGGCAACCGCAGCGCGGAAGTGACGGCGGCCTGCAAGCAGCATGGCGGCTTCTATCTCGGCTCCATCGGCGGTGCCGCCGCCCGTCTGGCCCAGGACTGCATCAAGAAGGTGGAATGCGTCGAGTATCCCGAACTCGGCATGGAAGCCATCTGGCGCATCGAGGTCGAGGACTTCCCGGCCTTCATCATCGTCGACGACAAGGGCAATGACTTCTTCAAGGAGTTGAAGCTCGCCTGATCTGGACCGACCGGATGTGAAGGGGCGTGGCGCCTTGAGGTGCCGCGCCCTTTTTCCTGCCCGCTTGCGGGACGGCACCGGGGGCGCCTATCTTCATCGAATTGGGATCGGGGCATCGGGATCGGGCCATCGGAATCGGGAAGGACTTTGCAATGGACGGTGTCTATGACCGGCGCGCGCCGAAGCGGGACATCACCTTGTCGCTGGACGAGGACATCCTGCAACGCGCCCAGTCCCTTCCCGGCGACCTGTCGGAACGGGTCGAAAAGATGCTGGCCGACGAGGTGGCGAAGGCGGATCGCGAACGTCGCCTTGATGCGACAATTGCGGCGCTGAACGACTTCGACGCCAGATACGGCTCTTTTGCCGACGAACATCTCGACCACCTGTAATGGCTCAGTTCGATGTACACAGGAACCGAACCGCGACGCGCTCGGGCGTTCCGTATCTGGTGATTGTGCAATCACAACGTTTCGACGCATCGGCTCGCAGGGTAATTGCGCCGCTGTTGCTGGCCACCAAGGTTCAGAGCACAGAGCCGTCCTTGACGCCGCTGTTCGTGATTGAAGGCCATGATGTGATTTTGAACCCTCTCCAGCTCGCATCGGTCCTAGCCGACCAACTTGGCGAGAAGGTCTGCTCCCTCGCCGACGACAGCGACCGCATCATCGCCGCCATCGACCTTCTGATTTCCCGCGCCTGGGGATGAGTAGCCCGTGACACCCGCCCAAATCCAAGACCGCATCCTGTACCGCGACGGGCTGATGCTGATCCTCGACAAGCCCGCCGGGCTTCCGGTCCATGCCGGCCCCGCCGGCGGGCCGAACCTGGAGCGGCATTTCGACGCGCTGCGTTTCGGCTTCCCCAAGCCGCCGTCGCTGGCCCACCGGCTGGACCGCGACACGTCGGGCTGCCTGATCCTCGGCCGCCATGCCAAGGCGCTGCGCAAGATCGGCATCCTGTTCCAGAACGGCAAGGTCGATAAGACCTATTGGGCGGTGGTCGCCGGCACGCCGCCGCAGGAGTCCGGGCGGATCGAGCTGCCGCTCGCCAAGGTGTCCAACAAGACCGGCGGCTGGCGCATCGTCGGTTCGCCCGACGGTCAGGCGGCGGTCACCGACTATGTCGTGCGCGGGCAGGCCGATGGGCTGACCTGGCTGGAACTGACGCCGCACACCGGCCGGACCCACCAGATCCGCGTTCATTGCGCGTCCATCGGCTGCCCGCTGGTCGGCGACCCGCAATATGGCGGGCCCGAGGGCAAACCGCTGCACCTGCACTCCCGCGCCATCTCGCTGCCGCTTTACCCAAAGCGCGACCCGGTCGGCGCCGTGGCCCCGGTTCCGCCTCACATACGGGCGGCGCTGGAAGCCTGCGGCTTTACCGAAGCGTCATAGCGTCGCCGCCACGCTCTGGCCTTGCTGCGATGCGGCAGGCTGCCCCATGATCGCTGTCGGCATTGGGGCGATCACGGCCCGGGGGACGAGCGCATGATACCGATCGGCACGACGACAGCCCGTTGGATGACCCTGCGCTACGCCCTGGCGCTGACCTTGATCGCGCTGGGCACGCTGGCCGGCTTCGTCATGACCGAGCGGGTGATCGGCCAGCACGAACGCATGCTGGAGGTCGTCAACGTTTCCGGCCGCCAGCGCATGCTGTCGCAACGGACGGCCCTGCTGGTGGAGCAGCTGAAGAGCGCCACCGATCCGGCGGTGCGCGCCGACCTTGGCCGGCGGCTGGATGAGGCCACGGGCATGTTCGAGGCCACCCACCGGCGCCTGAGCGGCCAAGCCGGGCCGGAGGAAGGCCCGCCGCTGGGTCCGCCGCCGCACGACCTGTTCTACAGCGGCCCCGATCCGCTCGACCCGGTGGTGACCGGGCATATCGCCGCCTTGCGCCGCGTCATCGCCGCCGCATCCGCCGGCCGACCGCCGGACCCTGCCGAGGCCGACCGCATCACCGCCCAGGCGCTCGGCCCGCTGCTGGACCGGCTGGAGGACATGGTCGCGCTCTACCAGGAGGAGGGCGAGGCGGGCTTCCAGACCCTCCACCGGCTGGGACTGGCGGCGCTGCTGATCACTCTGCTGATCCTGGCGGTGGAGGCCATGGCGATCTTCCGGCCGATGACGCGGCAGGTGCGCCGGCAGTTCACCGAAATCCTGCGCATGGCGGAAACCATCGAGCGGGCCAACGCCACGCTGGAACAGCAGGTGCGCGAACGGACGGCCGAACTGCACACCGCCAAGACCGCGGCGGAGCAGGCGCACCGGGCGAAGTCCCGTTTCCTCGCCCATGCCAGCCACGACCTGCAACAGCCCCTGCAGGCCATCGGCATGTTCACCGGCATGCTGGAACGCCAGCCGCAGAGCGCCAAGGCGGCGGCCCTGCTGACCGACCTGAAGGCGGCGCAGCGGTCGATGCGCGACCTGCTGAACGCCATCCTCGACATCTCCAAGCTGGAATCGGGGGTGGTGTCGCCAAAGCCGGCCGACCTGCCGCTCTCCCCCCTGCTCGACCAGCTCGAGGCCGAGTTTGCCGGACAGGCCGAGGCGAAGGGTCTGCGGCTGCGGGCCATCCCGACCGATGCGGTCGTGCGCAGCGATCCGGCCCTGCTGGAGCGGATCGTCCGCAACCTGATCGCCAACGCCATCCGCTATACCGAGAGCGGCGGCGTGCTGGTCGGCTGCCGCACCCGCGGCGACACGCTGTGGGTCGAGGTCTACGACACCGGCCGCGGCATCGCCGAACCCGACCGCCAGCGCATCTTCGAGGAGTTCGTCCAGCTCGACCGTCCCGACCGCGATCGCAGCGAGGGCATCGGTCTCGGCCTCGCCATCGTCGAACGTCTGGCTCGGCTGCTGGGGCATCCGGTGACGGTGCGGTCGGTGGAAGGGCGCGGAACCGTGTTCACCGTGGGCGTGCCGCTGGCGGGGCGAGATTGTCGCGTCACAGGGAACGATCTGATGTAAAAGCACTGGATTGTTCGAATTGCTGTCCGGTGCCAAATTCCCCTCCAGACAAGGGCACACACCCCAACGGTACGGAGGGTTCAATCATGATCACCATTCGCCATCGCGACGAGCGTGGGGTCGCCAACATGGGTTGGCTGAACAGCAACCACAGCTTCTCGTTCGGCCATTACTTCGATCCCGGCCATATGGGCTTCCGCGCTCTGCGGGTCATCAACGAGGATCGGGTGATCCCCGGCGCCGGCTTCCCCACCCATGGGCATGCCAACATGGAGATCGTCTCCTACGTGCTGAACGGCGCGCTGGAGCACAAGGACTCCATCGGCACCGGATCGGTGATCCGTCCCGGCGAGGTCCAGGTGATGAGCGCCGGCCGCGGCATCCGCCACAGCGAGTACAATGCGTCGGACACCGAACCGGTGCATTTCCTCCAGATCTGGATCCTGCCGGAGGCCAACAATCTGGCGCCCGGCTACCAGCAGGCGGACTTCCCGGCCGAGCAGAAGCGCGGCACGCTGAAACTGGTCGGGTCGCGTGACGGCCGCGACGGCAGCACCGTCATCCATCAGGATGTCGATCTGTACGCCGCCCTGCTGGACGGCGAGGAAAGCGCCACGCTGCCGCTGCGCCCCGGCCGCCATGCCTGGGTCCAGGTCGCCCGCGGCTGGGTCCATCTGAACGGCACCCTGCTGAAGACCGGCGACGGCGCAGCGCTGTCGGACGAGGAGGCGGTGACGCTGGACCGGGCGGACGAGGCCGAAGTGCTGGTCTTCGACCTCGCATAAGGTGTCAAGCTTGACATAAAAGCTTGATTTGAACCGGGAGCGGGGCGGACGGCAGAGTGCCGCCGTCCCGTTCCCGCCGACACCCTGCCGGCGGGCCGAACCCTGGGGTTGGCGATGACCGAGCAGAAAACCTACAACGCCCTGTTTCTCTGCACCCACAATTCGGCACGCAGCATCATGGCGGAATGCCTGATGCGGCGGTGGGGCGCCGGCCGCTTCCACGCCTGGTCGGCCGGCAGCCATCCGTCGGGCCAGATCAACCCGCACACGCTGGCGACGCTGAAGGCCTTCAACCTGCCGACCGACGGCCTGCGCTCCAAAAGCTGGGACGAGTTCTCCCGGCCGGATGCGCCGGCGCTGGATTTCGTCTTCACGGTCTGCGATCAGGCCGCAGGCGAGATGTGCCCGGTGTGGAACGGCACGCCGCTGACCGCCCATTGGGGGGTCGAGGATCCGTCGGCCGCCAGCGGGACGGAGGACCGCATCCGCATGGCCTTCCGCCGCACCTATGTCGAGCTGGAAAGCCGCATCAAGATCTTCGCCAGCCTGCGGGTGGAGCAGCTGGACCGGCTGACCCTGCAAAGCTCGCTGCATGCCATCGGCACCGTCCATGGCTCCGAAGCGGACGCGATGGCCGACGCCTGAACCACATCACAGCACCTGTTTGGGCAGCGACAGCAGCTCCTTCCTGATGCGGTTCAGGCTGGGACGGTTGTCCGGGCCGAAGGCGATGGGGCGGCACAGGTGCATGGCGGTCAGCCCGACCCGCGCGGTCAGCAGGCCGTTGATCACCCCCTGCCCCATCCGCGTCGAAATGGCGGCGGCGAGCGATCCGCCCAGCGCCTCCACCGCGACATGGTGGGCGCTTTCCGCCACCCCGGCGACGGCGATGTTGGCGAGCATCCGGCGCAAGAGGCGCAGCGAGCCGACATAGCCGGGCCGGGCGCCATAGAGGGCGGCGATCTCCCGCACCAGCTTCAGGTTGCGCCAGAGAACCACCGCGAAATCCAGCAGCGCCGCCGGACTCAGCGCGGTGGCGACGGCGGTGTCGCGCGAGGCGCGCAGCACCCGCTGATAGGCGGCACGGTCGAGCGGGCTCAGCACCTCGCGGTCGAGCAGCCGGACCACCTCATGCTCGTCATGGGCGTCGGTGACATGGTCGCGCACGCGGGCCAGCGCCGGGGCCAGTTCCCGCCGGTCGGCATAGAGCGCCACCAGCGATCCGGCGAAACGGTCGGCCCGGCCGCCGGGGGCATCCAGCTCCAGCCGGCCGGCTTCCGCCCGCAGTTCCTCGATGCGGCGCAGGCGGCGGAGCGACAGCAGCTCGGTCACCAGCATCGCCAGGGCCGCAATGCCGGCGGTGGCGGCCAGCAAACCAACCAGCACGCCCAGCGCAAGGCTGGTGGCGAAGGCACGCGCCAGCAGATCGGCGGTGTCGAAGCCCAGCGCCACCAGAACCAGCGCCGCCAGCGCCCCGAACAGCCAGCGCCCCAGCCTGCGCGTGGTCCGCACCGGGGTTGCGGGCGCCGGCAGCAGGTCGGCGGGATCGCCGGAGCCGGTCAGCAGGGCGGTCTCCTCCTCCGCCGGCACCGGCGCGGCGCGGTCGAGGTCCAGTTCCATCGGCGGAACCCAGCCCGGCGATGGCCTGCGGGGGGCGGTCTCGCGCTCCGTCACGTCAGATAGTCCCCGAGAAGGAATTGCAGGGCCTGGTCGACGCGGATGTGCGGCAGGCCGCGCGGGTCGCGGCCGAGGTCGTCGGGCGGGCGGAAGGCCAGGAAGTTATAGGGACGGTCGCGGCCGGGCGGGAAGGCCTCCGCATCCTCCGGAATCTCGCCGGGGAACAGCACGGTCGGACGGTCGCGCCCGACGGGAACGCCGCGGACGCAGCGCAGCTGCCGGCCCTCATGCTCCGTCACCACGCTCTCGGTGCATTTCAGCGCGGCGATGGCCATGGTCTCGACCTGGGCGCCTTCGAAGCGGATAGCGTTGCGGGCGTCGCCGACCAGCCGGTCGAGCAATGCCCGCAGCTGGGCATGCTGGTGGGCGGCGATGTGGTCGGCCTTGGTCGCGGCGAACAGCACGCGGTCGATCTTGCTGCCGAACAGCCAGTCGAGCCAGCCCGACGACCCATGGCGGAACGGCTCCAGGCTCAACTCCAGCGCCCGCTTCATGTCGGCCATCCCGGCCGGGCCGGCATTCAGCGCGCCCAGCACGTCGATCAGCACGATCTGGCGGTCGAGCCGGGAGAAATGCTCGGCGAAGAAGCGGCGGACGACGTTGGTCTTGTAGGCCTCGTACCGCTCCTCCATCAGCGCCCACAGGCTGCCGCGGCCCCTCGATCCGTTGGGCTGGCCGCCATGCAGGGGACAGAAGGTCAGCAGCGGCGCGTCCTTCATGTCGCCGGGTTCGACGAAGCGGCCGGGCTGGATCAGGCTGAGCAGCGTGTCGGCGCGGCGGCAGGCATGGAGATAGTCGGTGTAGAGCGCCGCCCCGCGCCGCGCGGCCTCCTCCTCCGCCGGAGCGGCCGGGTCGATGGTGGCGAGCCAGCCGCGCCAGGAGGCGGACAGCGCGTCGCGCGGCGGGCGGGCAGCGAGTTCGAGGGTCTGGGTGCTCCATTCCGTGAAGCTCTGGCGCAGCAGCGGCAGGTCGAGCAGCCATTCGCCGGGATAATCGACGAGGTCGACATTGAGCGTCGCCATCGGCTGCACGGTGCGCTTCAGCGCCGAATCCGGACGGTAGCGCAGCGAGACGCGCATCTGGCCGATGCCGCGCGTCGGCTCCGGCCAATGGGGATCGGGACCGGTCAGGGCGGCGAGATGGCCCTCGAAATCGAAGCGCGGCACGTCGGGATCGGGCTGCGGCCGCAGCCGCGCCGCCTGGAAGCGGCCGGACGAGACGACATCCATGAAGGGCAGCCGCCCGCTCTTCAGCAGATTGTCGACGATGGCGGTGACGAAGACGGTCTTGCCCGCCCGCCGCAGCCCGGTGACGCCGACGCGCACCGTCGATTCCAGAAGAAGCCGGCTGCCGGCGTCGTAGAGGCTGTTCAGGTCGGGAATGCGCACGGGCGGTCGTTCACGTCTGGCCGATGACCGGCCCTATATGGGGTCGGCCCGGCTGGATGCGAGGGGGGCCGGATGCGACGTTTGGAACAGCATGAAACAGTTTTCGGGGCTGTGTTCACTGTTCCATCGGGGCGGCATCGGCGTGGACCTCCGCGGTTTGGGCACCGGGGAGAATTGGTAGCATGGATGTGGGGGCGCGGGTAACGGCGGGATGAAAAACGCCGGGACGGTCTGTATCGTTGCTCATGCCGACACAAGGTCGGTGCAGGGAAAGTCATCGCCCTTGAACAACAGAACCTCGCCTGTGTCCGCAGCCAGGGCGTAGGCGAAGCAGTCACCGTAATTGAGGCCTGCCGGGTGTCCGGTCCCCTTGCCGTAGCGACGGAACGCGTCGAGGGCCAGCCGGGCTTGGCGCTCGCCGACCGGCTCGATGCGGATGTCGAACTCCCGCAGCAGTTCCTCAAGGGCATTGCGGTGGGAACCGGTCGGATCGCGGTTGGCGATCAGGCCGGCCTCGACGAAATTCGCAGCCGACAGGCGGCACACGGTGGCGCTGGCGAGTTTTGCGAGGAAGACAGCCGCTTCCGGCTCGGCCTTCAGGATGGCCACCAGGGCCGAAGTATCGACGACCATGGCTCAGCGCGGCAAGCCGTGGTCATCGTAGAGGGCTGCGTCCGGGTCTCCGTCATCATCCAGCGGCGGCAACGCCTTCATCCGCGCCAGCATACGCTCGACCTTGGCCTGCTGCTCCGGCGTGAGGCCGGAGGTCGACGGCCGCTCCGCACGGGCCAGGGCATCGCGCACGGCGGTGCGGACAACCTCGTCGACGCTTTGCCCCCGAATGGTCGCAAGCCGGCGGGCAAGGACTTCGGTTTCAGCGCTCACCGGGATGGGCATCGGTGTCTCCTGCTTTTCGATCGATCGGCGTGGCTGCACGTCACTGACCATTGTGGTCCCGGCCGAACCGCGCGGCAAGGCCGCGGTCACCCCCCGATATAGTGCGGCATCAGCTTCGCCTGATCGCCGATCCAGACCTCGCAGCGGCTGTCCTGGTTGCGGAAGAAATAGGTCTTGCCGGGCTGGCGGCGGTTCTGCGGATCCACCAGATTGGCGCCGCCGGAAAAGGCCACCCCATAGCGATAGTCCGGCGTCGCCGCCCAATAGAGCCCGTCGATCTGTTGCAGGAAGGCGCCGCGCTGGCACAGGTGCGACAGGGTGCGGTCCCGCGTGGCAAGGCCGTTCAGGCCGTTGGGCAGCTTGTAGACGACGCGGCTTTCGGTGCGGCGCAGGCGCGGCTCGTGGCCGGGCGGCGGCGGTTCATAGGCGCGGAAGGTCGGACCCAGATGGCCCGGTTGGGTGCGGTCGGTGCGCAGCACCTCCTCAGCCCCGGCAGCGGCCGGGGCCATCAGAACGGTCAGCAGCAGGGCGGCGAAGCGGCGGGTCATCGCACCGACGGGTTGTTGGCGACGAAGGTGAAATAGGGCAGACGCCGCACCGCGTCCGCCACCATCAGATAGGCAACCGCGAAGGCCAGCAGCGAGGCGAGGAAATAGCCGTAGCCGTACCAGGGAAAGCCCATCCGGCTGAACAGCAGGGTGAAGCCGGCGTTGGCGGCCAGATAGACCAGTTGCACCGTCAGGTTCCGCCCCCGCAGGTCGAAATAGGCCAGGATCACCGTGCAGAACAGGAACAGCACCTGGAAGAAGGCGCCCAGCACGCCGAAGCGGAACATGCCAATCTGCTGATATTGCAGGCCGAGGGCGCCGATGATGCTTGGGGCCAGGAAGATACAGACGGCGCAGACCGCCCCTTGCAGGATGATCAGGTTGCGGCTGCTGTCGAGCAGGGCGGCGATGATGGCGCGGTGGTTGCGGGCGATCTGGTCGTAGGTCGCGTGTTTCTGGATGTCGCGGTAGAAGCCCTGGTAATGCTCGAAGAAGCGGGTCTCGATGTTCACCGTGAACAGGGTCAGCGCCGGCAGCGTCGTCAGATAGGCGATGAACATGGCGCCGTCATAGGCGCTGTAGATCGCCATGGCGCCGGAGACCAGCTCGCGTTCCGGCGCGAACCACATGATCCACTTGTCGGTCCAGACGGCGGCGTTGGCGCACAGCCCGATCAGCGCCAGATCGGCGTATTTGCGGAAATAGCCGAGGAAGTCGAACATCCGGCCGACCGGATAGGGGTACTCGGCCAGCACCCGCGCGATCAGCCCGAACTGGATCGCCGCCAGCCCGGCGGAGAATCCCCAGACCATCCCGGCCGCGCCGAAATAGCCGCCCAGCAGGACCGCGCCGGTCAGCCCCGCCGCCATGCCGACGCCGAAGGCGACGGTGACCGCCAGATAATCCTTCAGCGCCGACAGGAAGATCGACACCACCCAGATGCCGCAGACCAGGAAGAAGTTCACCAGCCCGCCCAGCATCAGCGGCAGCGGCAGGCCGCTGAACAGCGGGTAGAAGGGTCCGGCGGTCAGCCCGGCGATGGCGTAGGCCAGCCCCAGCGTCGCCAGCAGCATGCCGGGTGCGGCCTCCACCTCCTTGGCATAGATCGCGTCGGCGAGATAACGGGTGGCGACCAGCACCAGCGGCCCGGTGAAGACCACCGAGAAGCAGAAATTGTAGATCACCACGACGCGGAACAGCGTCAGCTCCTCCACCCCCACCAGATCGCGGCCGAACAGCGTGATGCCGGCCAGCGCCAGGATGGTGAACATCCAGGGACCCGACGTGATGAAGGCCGAATGGGCATAACCCTGCAACACGCCGAGCAGGTCGTCGCGCCGGGCCAGCCGGCGAAGCGCGAAGCCGATGCCGGCCATCTCAGGCGGCTCCCTTCAGGCCGATGGCGTCATGCTCCGGAAGAAGCCGCGTCGGCATGGCGATGTGCTCGTCGTAGATGGCACGGTAAACGCGGTCGATGGCGACCTTGTCGTAGGACTGGGCGACACGCCGGGCGATGGCCTGCGCACAGCGGTCGCGCCACGCGCGGTCGAGCAGCAGGGCGCGCAGCTCCCGCGCGGTGTCGAGCGGGCTGGCCAGCGGCGTCACCGCCCCGCCCGGCCCCAGCGGCGGCACCTCGTCCGGGCGGCCCATCAGCAGCTCGGAGCAGGAGCCGACATCGGTCGCCACCGTCGGCACGCCCGACGCCCCGGCCTCCAGGATCACCAGCGGCTGCGCCTCGCTGACGCTGGTCAGCGCAATGGCGTCGATTTTGCCCAGCCAGTCGGTGAGCCTGACCCGCCCGGCGAAGATCACCGTCTGCTCCAGCCCCAGATGCTTCACGATGCTGCGGCATTCCTCGACATAGCCGGGATCCTCCTCCAGCGGCCCCAGGATCATCGCCTTCAAATCGGGGATGTCCTCGCGCAGGATGGCGGCCGCCCGGACATAGGTCTTCACGTCCTTGATCGGCACGACGCGGCCGATCAGGGCGATGGTCGGCGGGCGCGGCGTGGAATCGCGCTGCACCTGGGAATAGCCGGCATAGTCGATGCCGTTGGGAACGATCGTCAGCTTGGCCGGATCGGCGCCCTGGCGGCGCTGAAACTCCTGGTTTCCGCCATACAGGGTGATGATGCGGTCACAGGCGTCGTAGCAGGCCTTGGAATAGCTGGCGAAGGTGTCCAGCCACAGGTCGCGCAGGTCGCGCTTCTTCCTGTCGAGCGCCAGCGAGGTGTCGGCCCCCTCGAACAGCCATTCGGCCATCAGGATCTCGATGCGCCGTTCGTTGGTGTAGATGCCGTGTTCGGTCAGCAGAGCCGGCCGGCCGGTTTCCAGCCGGGCCCGCGCGGCGAACAGCCCGGCATAGCCGGTGGAGACGGCATGATAGACCCCAGCCTGCGGCATCGGCACCAGCAGCGTGGCGAACAGGCCGCTCATCAGCGCCCGGCTGCCCCAGAAATATTCGAGGAAGGAGGCGTCCGGCAGGGCGGCCCTGCACATGCGCACCACCATCTGGAAGGCGTCCTCGGAATTCAGCAGCGCCCGCTTGCCGATCCGGCCGCGGCGGGGGGCCAGCAGCCGCAGCACCTCCGCCACCTCGGCCAGCCCTCCCCCCTGTTGCAGGCGGGCCAGCGGCTTTTCCAGCTCCTTCAGCAGCCGGCCGGTGCCGGGCTGCCAGCGCCAGCCGGCGGGCGGATCCTGGAGATAGACATGGGTCAGGCCGGTGACGTTGGGCGGCAGTTCGTAGGCGAGCTTGCGGGCGCTGCGGTCGGCGACCAGGGCCACGATGTGGAAGGTCAGGTCGGAATGGGAGCGGATCAGGTCATGGGTCCAGGTCGACACGCCGCCCGCGACATAGGGATAGGACCCCTCCATCAGCAGGCAGACATCCGCCCTGGGGGCCTGAGGCGCCTCAGAGAGAGGTTTCGGGGAAAGGGGGCGGTTCATGCGGCCAGCTCCCGTCCGGCGTTGCCCGCGGCGGCCGGCGCATCGTCGCGCCACACATCGTCGCGCCAGAGGGCGAAGACGTCGCGCAGCGTGTCGGGCAGTTCCGCCCCGTCGCCCAGCAGGTCGGGCCGCCGGGCCGGCAACCCCCGCAGATCGGCGAAGCGGCCGAGCCGGAACAGGCTCTCGGCATACCAGAACAGGATGCGGCGGTCGGGCGTGCGGTCGATCATCGGCTCCAGCCTTTCGGCCGCCTCCGCCGCCAGTCCGCAGCGCAGGAGCATCCGGCCCAGGTCGTGGCGGATGCCGTCGTCGCCGGGTGCCAGATCCAGGCTGCGCCGGTAGCCGTCCAGCGCCTTGTCGCGGATCTCCGCCTCGCGGTTGGAGTCCAGCAGGCCGCAGAAGGCGTAGTCGTCGAGATGGCGGGCGAGCCCTGCGAGGCTGGCGGCATCGTCGGGATGGCTGCGGGCGGCGTGGTCGAGCGCCAGCCAGCGCTCGTTGAACTCATGCTCCACCCGCGCGGTGGCGGTGGCGGCCTGGACGCGGACGGACGGGTCGGCGTCGGCCAGCCCGGCCTTCAGGGCGGGGGTGAAGGCGGGACGGAAATGGCGGGCGACCAGAGCGATCACCGCCTGTTTCTGCTGCGGCGAGCCGACCGACATCACGTCGGTGAAGGAGTCGCCGGCCACCAGATGGGCGTTCTCGCGGCCGGTCACGATCAGCTCGTACAGCTCCTGCGCCGGGCCGGTCTCGCTGTCGGGGAAGAGGGAGAGATACCAGTCCTGGAAGCCGGTGGCATAGCGGCTGAACAGCGCCAGCAGCGCCGCTGTCATCAGCGTGCAGGCGGCGCCCAGCGGCCCCAGCGGCACGATGGTGACCAGCAGCAGACCGGCCAGCCGCAGGTCGCGCCCGCGCCGCGCCCGGCCGCGCACCCACAGGCCGACCAGGGCGCAGAGCAGCAGATGCAGCGCCGCAGCCAGCGGAACGGCGAAGGGAACTCCGGTCAGGCCGGGCGCCAGCGCCGCGGCATCGAGCAGACCGGCGGCCAGCGCCACCGCCGCCAGCTTGGCCGCACCGGCGGCCGGACGCTCGCCCGCCAGCAGGCCGGCGGGATCGGACAGGTCTGGATCGGAAAGGTCGGAGGTTGGCTTGCTCATCCCACCCCCTCCCCCAGCTTTTGCCCGGCCGCGTCTTGCCCGGCCGCGGGGGCCGGCGGATCGATGCGGCGGGTGACGAAGCCGATGGGGATGGCGGAGAGACCGGCGGGCAGCGCCTGACGCACCGCACGCTCCAGCTTCGCCTCCACCTGCTTCGCGCCCTCCAGCGGCGTGCCGGCCAGGACCACGCCGAAGGAGGTGCCCTGATGGCCGAAATCGCAGGCGAGGTCGGTGTCGCGCAGGCTGCCGCGCACCGCCTCGCCGATGGCGGCGGCAAGGTCGGCGCGCTGGGCCACCGACAGGCGCGACAGGCCGGAGGGTCGGATGGTGATGGCGGTGGTCTCGAAACCCATGCGGCGGCCGAGAAGGGCGAGGAACTCCGCCTGCCGGCCGATGTAGCTGGAGGAATAAAGCGCCTCGTCGGTGAAGACCCGCTGTTCGCTGGCGGTGCGGTACTGGCGCGCCTTCGCCATCGCGGTGCCGATCCATTCGCACAGGATGCGGAAATTCTCGACCGTGTTGACGCTGAGGTCGGTGAAGCCCAGGCTTTCGATCTTCACCATGCCCAGAACCTCGCCGGTGTCGGCGCTGATCAGCGGGCCGGCCATCACGCCCTCGCCGGCCAGGATGCGCTCGTCGTCGGCCCGGTTGACGCAAAGCTGGCGCTGGCGGGCGATCACGGTCTGGAACAGCGGCGTGCCGCTGTCGAACCAGCGCGCGTAGCTGTCGGTCTCGTCGTCCCAGCCCTCGTTCGTCACCGATTCCAGGACATCGTTGTTCAGCAGGAACAGCGAGAACTTCTCCGGTTTCATGACGGTGCGGACGAGGTCGGCGATGCCCAGCATCACCTCGCCCTCGTCGAGATGGTCGATGGACTTGGCGGCCTGATAGAGGGTGAAGACGGTGCGCAGCTGGCCGGCGACGCGGGTCTCCAGGCTTTCCTTCACCGATTTCAGCGCGCGGTAGGAGCGGGCGATGGCCTCGGCCTCCTGCCGCGCGGTGGCAAGGCCGGCGCGGAGATCCTCGCGCTCGCGCAGCTGGCGCATCCGCAGCTCGCCGAACAGCACGGCGGCGACCAGCCAGAGGATCGGCTCGCGCGTCAGGGTGAAGAGATGGTCGTAGAGGTCCTGGCCGATCCCGGCATCGGGCATGTTGCCGAGCCGCAGCGCCGCCGACGCCGCCAGCGCCGCCAGCACGCCCTCGTTGGTGCCGTACTGGATCGCCAGCAGCAGGACCGGGATCCAGAAGGGATGCGGCTGCACCCCCTCGAAGCGCAGCCCGCCGCCGAGCCAGCCGTCCAGCCCCAGCGCCACGCCGAAGAACAGCAGCAGTTCCAGCAGGGCGACCGGCCGCAGGCCGAGCCAGCGGCGGGGCGAAGCCGGAGAAGGAGTGGACGTGCTGGACTCGGCCATGCTGGGCTGGGGCGTGCTCATTCGCGGTGCGAATCGTTGGAATAGTCGCTTTCGGGCGCGGGTTTGGCCGGAGCGCCGCCGGAGGCCCCGGCCGGGATGGGAGAGGCGGCCACCACCGGCCGCAGGCTGTCGATCATGCGGGTCGCCACGCGCTGGGCGACGTTGTTGACGCTGTCGCGGCTGAAATAGCCGCGGCCGGCTTCGGACTGGCTGGAGGTCCAGAGGACGGCGCCGTCCGACACCCGCACCAGCCGGGCGTTGAGGCCGACCACCGGCTCCTCGCGCAGGCCATGCTGGTAGCCGTATTCCGACACGCTGCCGGCCAGCACCGCATCGACGCCCAGGGTCCGGCCGGCGGTCTGGACATCCAGCGGGGCGGCGTCGGGCTGCCCCTCGGTGGAGGCGGTGGCGGAGTCTGCTGCCGGCTTGCCGACGGACAGGCGGCTGCGGACCCGGCCGACCTCCACCGTGCGGAGGCCCTCGACGCCATAGAGTTCGGTGGAGACGATGTCGGCGGCGATCTGGCCGGCATTCGGGTGGTTGGTCAGATTCTCGAAGGGCAGGACGGCGACGGTCGAGCCGGCCGGCAGCGCCCCGCCCGGCTGGGCGAAGTCGCGGCTGTTGATCCGGCCGAAGCTGCACCCTGCCAGCACCACCACGGCCGCCAGCAGCGCCGCGCAGGCCCGCATGTCCTTGCCCATCTTTCCGGTCCCCGTCAGCCGCATCGCCGCCCCCATTCTCCGTCCACCTTTTTTAACCATAAAGAGTTGACACACCGTCAATAGCGCCAGACCAGGGTGACGCCGGCGCTGTTCACCGCACTGGCCGTGCCGCGCGCGGTGGAGCGGGCATGGCTGGCGCGGAATCCCAGTTCCAGATTGTCCGCCGGCTCCCATCCCAGCGAGATGGCCCCCTGGGGGCCGCTGCGGCCCCGCCGGTCGTAGGCGTAGCCGATCTGCGCCGCATAGCGGACATAGTCGGTCAGGTAATCCTCGACGTTCAGCTGCAGCGCATGGACCTCGCGCGTCGCCGCCGGCAACGGGATGTAGGGCTGGCCATTCGCGTCCTGCCGCTCTTCCCGGTGCGCCACATATTCGGCGTCCAGCACATAGGCGACGCTGGCCAGCGGCCCCACCGCGTTCAGCGTGTAGCGCAGCGATCCCTCCAGCGTGGCGCTGCGCGCCAGATCGGCCTCGCCGGACAGCCCATAGCGGTTGTAGCCGCCTCCGAGCGACAGCGACCAGCGGTCGGACAGCCGGTTCTCGTGCTGGACGAACAGGCGGTCGCGCCGGCCGCCATCGACGATGCCCTCCAGGAAGGCGAAGCTCGGCTCGCTCCAGGCGAAGCCGGCGCGGGTTTCGGATTCGTCGCCACGCCAGAGATGGCTGTAGCCGGCACCGAGCGTCTGCGGGGCGGCATAAAGGGACAGGGTGGAGCGCTCCAGCTCCGGCCAGTCATGGACCAGCGCCGCCTCCAGCCGGGAGCGGGCGCCATGGAACGGCTCCAGTCGGCCGTCGCCGCGGCGGGCGGAATCGACATCGACCTCGCGGCGCTCCAGCGCCCAGGTGAGGCTGGTGGACCGGCCAAGCTCCTGAACGCCGCTGAAGCGGGCGATGCGCTGCATGTCGGCGTTGCGCACCTTCTGCCAGTCGAGGTCGAGGCGGCTGCGGTCGGCCGTCTCGTGCAGCAGCAGCGCCTTGCTCCGGACCAGCGACGGCTCGTCGGGCGTCAGTTCCAGCGCCGTGTCATAGGCCATGATCGCGTCGCGCCAGCGGCCGAGCCGCTCCTCCGCCTGGGCCAGCAGGGCGGTGGACTGGGCGTCCTTCGGGTCCTGCTCCAGCAGGTCGCGCAGCAGGGTCCGCGCCGGACGGACGTCGCCGCCCTCCATCAGCGCCAGGGCGCGGAAATAGTCGAGGCGCCGCTGGGCGGCACGGTCGGCGGCCTGTGCTTCACGTGCGGGAGCGGCGGCGGGGGAGCGGGTCAGGGCGACGCTGAGGCCGGCAGGGTCGGTGGCGACCGCCGCCTCGACACCGGCGCCGAGCACCAGCACGACGCTGTCGTAGCCGTAGAGGATGTTGTCGACCCAGGATTCCAGCCGCTCCGGCACACGGTCGAGCGGAAGTTCGCCCGAGATTTCGCCGAGCGGGCGGCTGAAGCGGAGCACCAGCTCGCGGCCGTCGCGCTGGGTTTCCGTGGTGACGGTGCCGGACCAATGCAGGGCGAAGCGGGCGGTGCTGTTCTCACGCACCGCCTCGACCCTCGCCGGCTGGGCGGGGGCGGGGGTGGCGAGAAGGATGAGGGTAAGGAGGGCGGCAAACCACTTCACCCCCTCTCCCGCCCCGGGAGAGGGAAGGGGCCCATGCGGAGCATGGGAAGGGTGAGGGGTGATGCGAGGAGCCATGCGGTTCAGGATTCTTGAAATGCCCCTCACCCTCCCCGCGCCTTCGGCGCGGGTCCCCTCCCTCTCCCGGGGCGGGAGAGGGCGTTTTTCGGAAACGGCCCGAAGCCGATCACGGAAGGGCCAGGACACGGCGGGCCTCCGGCAGTCGTCCGTTTTCGATCAGCATCGATGCGTAGTCGGCCTTCAACTGGCGGTCGGCCGGTCGGCGCTTGCGCAGTCCTTCGAACAGCGCCACGGCGTCGTCGACCTTGCCCAGCCGGTTCAGCAGGTTCGCCTCCGTCTGGACTACCGCATCGCCGCGCGTGGCGCGGGCGCGGAGCTGCGACAGGGCGGTGCGGTAGAAGGGGATCGCCACGGTCGGGCGCTTCAGCGCAGTCAGCGCCTCGCCCAGGAAGTAATGCGCCTCGTAATCGTCGGGGCCGGCGGCGACGTAGCGGCGCAGCAGCCGTTCGGCGTCGGCAAGGCGGTTCTCGTCATAGGCCAGCATGCCCAGCTGGCGCAGCGCGTCGGCATCGTCCGGCTTGCGCGCCAGCAGCGCGGTCCAGGCCTGCGAGGCGGCGGCGCGCTGGCCGGTCTGCTCGGCAAGGCGGGCATAGCGGCGCAGCCGGTCCGGGGAGGCCTCGTCGGCCAAGGCGGCGCGCACGGCATCCGCCAGTTCCTTGCCCTTGCCGGCCGCCGCCAGCGCCTCGATGTAGGGGGTTCTCAGGGCCGGCTGGGCCGGGGCGGCAGCCTGCGCGCTGCCCTGCCCGCCAAGCCCCTGCCCGCCAAGTCCCTGTCCACCGAGCCCGGCGATGACGCGCCGGCCGCCGCCATACTCGGCGAGGCGGTCGTACCACGCGGCCTGCTCGGCCGGGGCACCGGCGGCCTTGGCCCGCGCCTCGATCCAGTCCAGCCCGGTTGCCGGCGGGCGCGGCCCCCAGAGATAGGCCAGCTGCCTGAAATCCTCGCTCTGCGGCCCTTGCCCGGCGGCCAGCCGTTGCAGCGCCTGCTCGGCCCCCGCCTTGTCGCCGAGCGCCAGCAACGCCGAAACCGGCTCCCGCCGCCGGTCGGCCGTCAGACGGTCGTCGGTGGCGCGAGTCAGCAGATAGCGGCGCAGGTCGGCCTTGCGTCCCAGCTTGGTCAGCGTGTCGCGGTAGAGCGAATCCTCCGCCTCGGCCAGCGGCGCGGCGGCGGCGCGGCCTTGCAGCAGGACGGCGAGGTCGGGCAGCGCGTTCGCCTTGGCCGCTGCATCGGCATAGACGCTCAGCCAATCCTCGCCGGATCGCGTCCCCCCTTGGCGCTCCGCCCAGGCCCGCAGCAGCGGCAGCGCCGCGCGATAGGCCTTGTGGTCGAGCAGCATGGTGACGATGGCCTGCTGCTCCGTGTCGGACAGGGTGCCGCGCGCCAGCTTGGCGGTCAGGTGGCGGGCCAGTTCCTCCGACCGGCCGGCGCCGTCGAGCGCGGCGATGTAGACGGCCTCCACCTCCGCACCGCCGCCGTCGAGCAGCGGAGCCAGCAGCGGCAGCGCGTCGGCCGGCTTGCCGGTGGCGGTCAATGCGCCGGCCAGCGCCAGACGGCTGCGCGGCGAGGGGTCGAGCGCGAAGGCGCGCTGGGCGGCGGCCAGCGCCAGGGCGGCGGCAGGGCGATTGGCACGCGGATCTGTCGCGGGATTTGCGGAAGCGCGTTCGGCGGCGCTGCCGGCGATGTCCTGCAACAGGGCGAGCGGCAGCTTGGGCTGACCGGCCAGCCAGTCGGCGACGGCGGCCGGATCGCCGGCCTTGGCGGCCAGCCGCGCCCAGCCCTGGGCGGCGGCCGGAGATTGCGTGGCCTGCCGCCTTGCGGTGAACCAGGCAAGACCGGCCGGCGCGCGGTCAAGGTCGATGAACAGGGCGGCCAGCTCCTCCAGCGCTTCCTCCGGCACGGTGCCAGACAGCGGCAGCCGGTCGAAGGCGGCGACCGCGGCGGTGCGGCGGCCGGTGCGGTCGAGGATGCGGATGGCGCCCAGCCGGTAGTTCGGCGTCAAGCCATCACCGGCAAGCGCACGCTCCGCCCACTGCGCGGCGGCAGCAGGGTCGCCGCGACCGAGCGCGATGTTGGCCGCCAGGATCGGGTAATCGTCGAGGAACTCGTCGCCCAGTTCGCGGTAGAGGCGGTCGGGGAAGGCCCGGTCGCCGTCGCGCAATGCAGTTTCCGCCAGCCCGGCCAGGACCCAGTCGGGCACCAGATGCAGGTCGCGTCCCCTGGTCGCCTCCAGCGCCGCGCGCGGCATGCCGGCATTCGCCTCCAGCGCCAGCAGCCGGCCGAACTGGGCATCCTCCACCGGACCGGAGAGCGCCGACAGACGGGCCCGCGCCGGCTCCCGCCGGTCGGTGGCGATCAGCAGGTCGATGTAGGTCAGCTCCAGCGCCAGCACGGGAGCGCGGCCCGCCACCTGCGCCCCAGTCACCTGTGGCCCAGTCACCTGTGGTTCGATCAGGCGCAGCCCGAGATCGGGGCGCGATGCTGCGGCAAGCTGGCTGGCGAGACCGATCATGTCGGCGACGGTCGGCCGCTCGCCCAGCCAGCGCCGGGCGCGCTCATAGGCCTCGTCCTCGCGGTCGAGGTCGATCAGCAGGCTCATCAGCAGCTCGCGGCTGTCGGGCTGGATGTTGCCCGTGGCGCGGTCGTCGGCACGCAGCAGCCAGTCCACCGCGCCGGCATGGTCGCCGCGCGACGCCAGCAGCGCCGCCAGCTCCTGCTGCGCCTCGACATCCTCCGGCCGCAGGGTGCAGTAGCGCACCAGCGCCTCGGCCTTCATCGCCATCCGGTTGCGGAAGCCGGCGGCATAGGCCAGCTCGCGGAACAGGTCGGCGCTGTTGCGCATCTCCGCCAGCGCCTTCAGGTTCTCCAGCCGCTCGCCCGGCCGCTGTGCGTCCTGATAGAGACGGTCGAGCAGTTCGCGGGCCTCGACGGAGGACGGCTCGGCGGCAAGGAACCCCTCGGTCAGCTCGATGGTGCGCTCGACGTCGCCCTGGGCCAGAGTCAGGCGGGTCAGCGGCATCACCGTGGCGCCGCTGCGGTCGCCGGCGGCATAGCGCTGCTCGTAGGCGTCGCGGGCGCTGTCGTAATCGCGGTCGCGGAATTTCTGCAGGGCAAGCTCGGCGCTGTGCGGAATCAGCAGCAGGCTGGCGCCGACACCGGCCAGCAGGATCAGCAGCACGACGAGGAGGTTCGCGCGCATGGCCGCCCTACCCCGCCGCGCCGTCGGTGGCACGGAAGCGCAGCAGCAGCGGTGCGATGGCGGACACCGGCACGGTCAGCGCCAGCCGGCCGTCGGCATCCGCGTCGGCGCTGCCCGACCACAGCCAAGTGCCGTTGCGTTCCGCCGTGACGGTCCAGCGGCCGGGCCGCGGCACCTGCCAGACCATGCCGCCCGCACCGTACCCGGTGGCGGCGACATGGAAGCCGCGATCGTCCGCCGCGAAGGCCGAGAAGGCCCAGCGTCCCTGCACCAGATAGGGCATGGCGGCGGGGGGATCGCGGTCGGCGCGGTCGGTCCCGGTCAACGCCACCACCGGCTCCGCCACCGCCGGATCGAGCGCCACATAAAGGCTGCCCTGGCTGTGGCGCTGGCCCAGCACGCCGCTGGAGCGGGCGAAATCGACCGCGTCGGCGCTGGCATGGTCGAAACGCAGCGTGTTCAGCGCCCCGCGGTCGCGCACGCGCCAGCGCCGCCCGCTCCCCTGGCCGTCCAGCGGCTCGAAGCGGGTGGTGTAATAGCCCTCGGCGATGCGGGCGTAGGTGGAGGCGGCGACCGGCGCCAGCTCCTGCCCTTGCGCGGCGGTCAGCACCGAAACGAGCGCGTTGAGGCTGGCCGGCTTCTGGCCGGTGTACATGTGGTAATAGACGTTGAAGGGCTTCAGCCGCAGCGGGCTGCCGGCATGCCGCATGGTGTTGACCAGATTGCGGTAGCCGTAGAAGCGGTTGGTCCACAGATCGGTGTAGGTGTTCTCGTTGCTGCCGGCGGCGTAGATCTGGCGTTCCGCCCCCACCGGCAGGCCGATGGGCGGCAGGCCGGTGATGGACGGGAAATCGGCGTCGAACCGCGCGTCGCCGCCGTTGATGTTGACCCCGCCGGCCTTGCGCACCGCCGCCAGCGCCGCCTCGAAGGGAGAGGTGTCGCCCGACCACTGCACCAGCACCGCCCGCTTGCCGGCGGAAGCCAGCCGGGTGAAATAGTCGAGAGCGCCGCCGATCTCCTGGTCCAGGTCGAAGGGCTGCTGCAGATAGGCGCGCGGCACGGCATAGCGGCCGATGTCCGACACCTCGCCCGCTTCCTCCGCCGCATGGTCGTCACTTTTTCCGGGCTTGCGGCTGCCGTCGCGGTCGAGGAAGGGCGCCTCGGCCTGCCGGCTGTAGTCCTTGAAGAAGGCCCATTGGAAGGGGTGGGTCCAGGTGTGGCTGGACGGCTCGACCTGCGGCAGGGCGAACAGCGCCTTGGCCGCCGCCAGCGACTCCGGCGTGCCCTTCCAGGTCGGGTCGAGGTCGCCGACGATGGGGGCGACGCTGACCGGCAGATCGGGGAAGGACTCGATGGCGGCGGTGCGCACCATGTCGGCGGACAGCACGCGGCGGGCGGCATAGGGCGCCACCTCCGTCACGTTGCGCCAGCCGTCGCCGTCGATGTGGCTGAAATAGAGCCGCCGCCCGGACAGGGTGGTCACGTCGGGTTTTGGCAGATCGTCGGTGGCGAAGCTGTCGCGGAAGAAGGCGAAGGGATCGACGATCCATTGGCGCCGGTTGTACTCGGCGTCGAAATAGCGGGCGTATCCTTCGGTCACCAGACCGCCGGCCGGACCGGTGACCACCAGATGGCTGTCGCTGGCCGGATCGTCGCCGCGCCGCATCGCCAGATGGGTGGCGAAGCGCTCGTCGGTCTTGCGGAACAGGGGATAGCCGGGCAGCACCCCCGACAGCGGCCGTTCGAACCCGATCATCGCGTCGACCAGCGCCGGCCTGGACTTGTAGGTCAGGTCGGAATAGCCGTCGTCGTCGCGCAGACCGAAGCGGGCGAAGAAGCGGTTGGAGACGGCCAGCGGCACCGGCTTGCCGCCGCGCTCCAGCCGCACCCCCGGCTGCCCCAGCACGGCGAAGCGGATGCCGCGGTCCATCGCACGGGCCGTCCAGCCGACATAGGCGCCGACATCGGGGAAGGGCTCGCCCGCGAACCAGCTGACGACGCCGCGCAGGTCGGGATAGCGCGACAGGTCGGGCAGCCCGTCGGCGACGTTCCAGTAGACGACCGACAGGCCAAGATGGTTCAGCGGCAGTTCCGCCATCGTGTGGATGCGGCTGAGGCGGATCGTGCTTTCCTCGCGCAGGTCGACCAGCGCCAGGATGGTGCGCGGCACCGTCCGCTGCGTCGTCGCGGCGACGGATGGGCCGGCGGCAAGCGCGGGAAGCGCCGCCGCACCGGGCAGGAGCATGGCGAGGGCTGCCGCCCGGATGCCCGCTTGGAACCGGCCCCTCACCGCGGCGGCTCCGGGATCAGGCGGTCGAGTTCGACCGTCGCGACATAGGGGGAAAAGCCGTTGGCCCGTTGCAGGTCGTAGATCGCCCGCACCCCCGCCGCGTCGGACGGGGTCCAGTAGTCCAGCGTGTGGAGGCCAAGCCGCGGGTTCAGCGTGCCGGCCGCCTTCAGCGCGTCGACCTGGAACCGGTAATCCTCGGCGCTCTGGCGGTGTGGGCGCTTGGCGGCGAAATCCCAGCCGGCATAGACGCTCTCGCCCAGCGCATGGCTCAGCAGCGGGGCGGTCTGCGGCAGGATCTCATAGCCGCGATTCTGCATCAGGCCGATGTCCGGCCAGTTGCGGCGGATGGCCCGCACCAGCGCCGCCGCCGCGTCGGTCATGCCGCGCCAGCGCTTCGGGTCGGTGCGTTCCAGATGCGGCGGGTTGTCGAGCGTGTCGAGGAAGACGCCATGGAAGCCCTCGCGCAGGATGGCGGGCACCAGTTCCTCCACCACCAGCTTGACCCAGCGGCGGTCGCGCACGTCGACATAGAAGCTGCCGGGCCAGTTGGGGTTTTCCTGATCCAGGATGCCCCACCCCTTCACCCGGTCGAACCACGGGCGGTGCGTCTCGACCTCGCCGACGCTGAGATAGCCGAGCAGGGTCTTGCCCCGGTCGGCCAGCGGTTGCAGCGGCGGGTGGGTCCTGCTGTCCAGCACCAGCAGCCGGTATGGCTGGAAGGCGGTCAGCGGTGCGGCATCGGCGTAGTAGACCGCCCAGGGAGCCGCTGGAACTTGGCCGGACTCTGCGGCCCACAGGCTTCTGTTGGGCAGCGCCAGCAGCGCCGCACCCGACAAAAGCCCGCCGGCGGCCGCCCGCCGCCCGATCAAACAACCGGTCACGCCACCCTGCCCCGATCAGTCAGCCGGGTTTTCACCCGGACCCGTCAGCCCAGCCACGCCAGCGTCTGGCGCAGCCCATCTTCCAGCGGCGTGTCGCAGCTCATTCCGAAAGCGGCGACCAGACGCGTGGGATCGCCGATGGATGTCCGGATGTCGCCCGGCCGCGCCGGACCGTAGCGCCGGTCGAGCGGCCGGCCCGACAGGTCGGCCAGCACCTCCGCCAGCCGGTTGACCGAGGTCGGACGGCCGGTGCAGACATTGTAGACCGGTGCGCCCGGCTGCGGATGTCCCATCGCCGCAGTCAGGTATCGCACCAGATCCTTTACAAAGATGAAATCCCGCACCTGTTCGCCATCCCCATTGACGGTGATCGGCTCGCCCCTGGCGATGCGGCCGGCGAAGATGGAGATGACGCCGGAATAGGGAGATTTCGGATCCTGGCGCGGGCCATAGACGTTGAAGAAGCGGAAGCCGGCGGTCGGCACGCCATGCACCCCGTCCGCCACCCGTGCATGAAGCTCGCAGCCCAGCTTGTCGGCGCCATAGGCCGACAGCGGACGGGTCGCCGCATCCTCGGTCAGCGGCATGTCGGGATTGTCGCCGTAAACGGCGGCGGAGGAGGCGTAGATCACCGGAACCGGGCCGGCCGGATTGGCGCGGCGGGCGGCGTCGAACACGGCGATGGTGCCGGACAGGTTGGCATGGTGGGTCTCCAGCCATGCCTCGCGCGACCGGTCGACCGAGGCGACGGCGGCCAGATGGAAACAGCCGTCCACCCCCTCACCGTCCTCGCCGGCCATCGCCGCCCGCACCGCATCGGCATCGGCCACATCGCCGACGGTCACAGGCACGCCGTCCGGCAGGTTTTCACGCTTGCCGGTGGACAGATCGTCCAGCACCCGGACCTTGTGCCCGGCCTCCAGCAGCCGCTCGATCAGGTGCGAGCCGATGAAGCCGCAACCGCCGGTAACCAGATAAAGCGCCATCGCTGCGGCTCCCTCCGCTTTTGCGTGTGTTTGATGTGATACGCGGAGTTTGGGACGCCGGATTTAAAAATCTCGAACCGGGCTCAAATCGGCTGCAAAAAAGATCAGGCCGGCAGGAAACCGGCGACGGAAGCCTGGAATTCCTTGGGCTTGATCGGCTTCGACACATGCCCGTCGAAGCCCGCTTCGGTCAGCCGGCGCTTGTCCGCAGGCGTGGCGAGGTTGGTGACGGCCAGCACCGGGGTGGCGGCCAGGGCCGAGTCGGCGCGGATCTGGCGGATAAGCTCAAGCCCCGACAGGCCGGGCATGACGATGTCCATCACCACCAGATCGGGCGCCATATCGCGCATCAGGTCCATCACCGAGGTGGCGTCCGACGCCTCGACGACGGTGAAGCCGCCCTCCTCGAGGCAGCGGACGAAGAGCTTGCGCATCAACACATTGTCTTCGACGACCAGGATCGTCCGCGTTTTCTCGACCGTGTCCAACATTCCGCCATCCAAGCCTTGTGGCCGAACCCCATGGCGTGAGCGGCATCGCCGGCATCCGGAAGGACGCAGCGCGCGACCCTGCGCATGCACACGAATGCCATCATTCACGCATGGTTCGCTCTCTATCCCTTTTTGGGTTACAGGTCAAGCCATGCGCGATAAGGATCTACCCCAGTTGGCGAGTTGTCTCATGGAACTGATGGAGAACCCTTCTCCTTTGACGCGCAGCGACAGCATCGACACCGCGGCCAAGACCGGATCGAGCCCGGTTCTACAAACCGACTCCCTGAGATCTTTTTGTCTGATCTTTATCCCAATTGCGAGAATCGGCACCGCCCCTTTCCGACGGAGCCGCATGATTGAAATGATGTGCGAAACAATTATGCGGCTCCCCGTTTCGAAAATCTCGGCTCACTGCCGGCGAATCAGCCTTTCTTGCCGCCGCCATGCGGCAGGTAGCTCTGGACGAGATCCTTGGCGGTGTCCTTCAGCATGTCCCAGACCTCCGGATCGCCCTTGGCCAGCGTCGCCATCATCGCCGCCGCGTTCTTCAGGGTGATGTGCGGCGGCAGCGGCGGGACGTTGGGATCGGTGTAGGCCTCGACCAGCACGGGCCCGCGGGTCGCCATCGCCTCGTCCCAGACGGCGGCGAGGTTTTCGGGCTTGTCGACGAACAGCCCTTTGAAGCCAAGCAGTTCGGCATAGCGGGCATAGGGAAAATCGGGAAGCTCCTGCGAGGCCTCGAACTTCGGATCGCCGTTCTGGGCCCGCATCTCCCAGGTCACCTGGTTGAGGTCGCGGTTGTTGAGCACCAGCACGACGAAGCGCGGGTCGCTCCACTGCTTGCAGTATTTCGACAGGGTGATCAGCGCGTTCATGCCGTTCATCTGCATGGCGCCGTCGCCGACGATGGCCAGCACCGGACGGTCGGGATGGGCGAACTTGGCCGCCAGGGCGTAGGGCATGCCCGGCCCCATGGTGGCGAGGCCGCCGCACAGCGTCGCCTTCATCCCGCGGCGGATCTTGATGTCGCGGGCGTACCAGTTGGTGCCCGACCCGGTGTCGCAGGCGATCACCACGTCATCGGGCAGCCGCGGCGACAGTTCCCAGAAGACGCGCTGCGGGTTCAGCGGCGTCGCATCGTTCATGGCGCGGGCTTCCAGCACCGTCCACCAGTCGGCGACACCCGCCTCGATCCGCTCGCGCCAGGACCGGTCCTGCTTGCGCTGGAGCAGCGGGATCAGGTCGCGCAGGGTGCCGGCGCTGTCGCCGACCAGATTGACCTCCATCGGATAGCGGATGCTCAGCATTTTCGGATCGATGTCGATCTGCACGCCGCGCGCCTGCCCCTCTTTCGGCAGGAACTCCGAATAGGGGAAGCCGGAGCCGATCATCAGCAGCGTGTCGCAGTTCACCATCATCTCGTAGCTTGGGCGGGTGCCGAGCAGGCCGATGGAGCCGGTGACGAAGGGCAGGTCGTCGGGCAGCGCCGCCTTGCCGAGCAGCGCCTTGGCGACGCCGGCCCCCAGGATGTCGGCGATTTCGATCACCTCGTCGGTGGCGTTCAGCGCGCCGGCACCGACCAGAATCGCCACCTTGTTGCCGGCATTCAGCACATCGGCGGCGTGGCGCAGGTCGGGCGCCGCCGGACGCACCACCGGGGCCGACCAGCCGACGCCGGAATGGATGGTGCCGTGGGCGCGGGCCGGGGCCTCGACCGCGTCCATCTCCTGCAAATCGTTGGGCATGATGATGCAGGTCACCGTGCGCTCGGCCTTGGCGATCCGCACCGCCCGGTCGACGATGTGCCGCACCTGGGCCGGGGTGGAGGCCATCTGCACATACTCGCCGGCCACATCCTTGAAGAGGGAGACGAGATCGACCTCCTGCTGGTACTGGCCGCCCAGCGCGGTCAGCGCCTGCTGGCCGACGATGGCGAGCACCGGCTGATGGTCGAGCTTGGCATCGTACAGCCCGTTCAGCAGATGGATGGCGCCCGGACCGGAGGTGGCGAGGCAGACGCCCATCTCACCGGTGTATTTGGCGTGCGCCGTCGCCATGAAGGCGGCCAGCTCCTCGTGGCGGGGCTGGATGAACTCGAACCGGTCGCCGGCGCGGGCGAGCGCGCCGACCAGCCCGTTGATGCCGTCGCCGGGATAGCCGAAGACCCGCTTCACGCCCCACTCGGAGAGCCGTTGCCAGAAGAAGTCACTGACGTTCGGAGCCATTGTCGCCTCTCTTGTCTCTGCTCGGATGTCACCGCCGTTCCTGTTTCAACTGTGCGCCGCCCCATCGGTTCGCCGGAGACCGCGGTTTTTTTGCCCGCCCCCAAATCGGACCGATCCGGCCGGCGGGGCGTTATCGTGTGCAGCAACAGGGAGACAGCGATGGCCGAGGCCAACATCGATGACCGCTCAAGCTTCGAACGGGCTTACGAGCGGCACGCCTTCGAACAGGATGCGGCGGCGAACGCGCGCAGCGACACGACGACCGTCCATGGCGTGACCATTCTCTCCGCGGCCGATGCCGATGGGCGGATCGAGCTGTCGCGCAGCACGCGGCATGTCGGGGAAGGAAACCCGGAGGGAGACACCGTCTTCGTCGCGGCGTTCCGTGTTCACGACAGCGCCGCCGAGGCTGCCTCCCCCTATTCCGGCTCCGTCGAACCGACCGGCGAAGCGCCGGGCGAGGCCGCTGACGACTACCGGAGCTTCATCGATCAGCTGGTGGAAGCCGCGAAAGGGGCGCGGTTCAAGCCGGACATCGGCCGCGGCGAAGAGAGGCTGACCGGCTTCCACGGCGGCTGATAAACATCGAAACGCCCCGTCTCATTCGAGGCGGGGCGTTTCCGAAGTGTGTGAAGATGCAAGCGTGCGTGCTTTGGTTTGGAGCGTCTCTTGTGCCTGAGCGACCTGGCGGCGACCTACTCTCCCACGTCTTAAGACGCAGTACCATTGGCGCGGAGGCTTTTCACGGCCGAGTTCGGGATGGGATCGGGTGTTTGACACCTCGCCATGACCACCAGGTCACCGAGGCACAAGACCGACGCTGTTACCGAAAGCGCTGTATGCTTGTTCGTGCAAGTGATTTGAGGATGTATCGAACGGCGATGCGCTGGTCAAGCACTGCTTGACCAGCGCATCGCCGTTCGATACATCCTCGACCTCACTTGCACGAACAAGCATATGCGCTTTCGGTAACAGCGTCGGTCTTGTGCCTCGGTGACCTGGTGGTCATGGCGAGGTGTCAAACACCCGATCCCATCCCGAACTCGGCCGTGAAAAGCCTCCGCGCCAATGGTACTGCGTCTTAAGACGTGGGAGAGTAGGTCGCCGCCAGGTCGCTCAGGCACAAGAGACGCTCCTTACACAAAACGCAAATGCTTGCATCTTCACGAAGTCCATCACCCGACAATGATACATCCGCGGGGTGGAGCAGCCCGGTAGCTCGTCAGGCTCATAACCTGAAGGCCGCAGGTTCAAATCCTGCCCCCGCAACCAMATCARCAAGAAGCCCGCCGTGCTCACGCACCGCGGGCTTCTTGCTGTTCGGAGCGGAGTCCCTACACCCACTTGTCACGACCCGCGTTCCCTGACCCGTGGTCATTGCGGTTGCGCCGTGGGGGCGGCATGTCGTACCCATTTCGCAAGTTGCATCCACGCGGATACCCCCGCTGCGCATGCTTTTCCAGTGTGTGCACAAGCTGCGAGCAGATGGCGAGCCCATGGCCAAGCGCAAGGTTTTCGACGATTTCGATCCGGCTCCGTCCGGTCCCTCCGTCTCCGAGACTCTGCGTTCGACGCGGATGGCGCATGGCTATGACCTGCGCGACGTCGCGACGATGCTGCGCATCCGCTATCCTTACCTGCTGGCGATCGAGGAGGGGCGGTATCAGGAGCTGCCGGGTAGTACCTACGCCATCGGTTTCCTGCGCTCCTATGCCGAGTGCCTGGGGCTCGACCCGGACATGATCGTCACCCGCTACAAGGAGGAGGCTGCCGGCAGCGTCCGCCGGCAGGAATTGTATCTGCCTACTCCGGCGGCCGAAGGGCGGGCATCGGGTGGAACGCTGCTGCTCGGCACGCTGGTGCTCGCCGGCATCGTTTATGGCGGCTGGTACTATCTGTCGGCGACCGACCGGTCGGTGGCGGACCTCGTTCCGACCCTGCCGGACCGTCTGGTTTCGCTGCTGGACGGTGTGCCGGCCAAACCGGCCGAGCAAGTGGCCGACCAGCCCGCAACGTCCGGCCAGCCCGGCGCCGAACCTGCCGTTCCGGCACCGGCGATCACGGCACCGGCTCCAAGCACAGCCCAATCTCCGACCAATCCGGCTCCGGTCAGCCCGACTCAGGCTGGATCGGCACCCTCTACTTCGGCACCGGCCGCAACGCCGTCCACCGCCGGCAAGCCGCCGCAGACTGCCGCGTCCACCGCCACGCCACCGCCGGCAACTCCGCAGGGCGGTACTGCCAAGCCGCAGGCTGGGACTGCCGCCGCCGGGCTGCCGCCGGCCCAGTCGCCGTTGCCCTCCGCCAACGCGCCCGCTGCCAACCAGACGGGCGGGCAGGGCATCGTCAATGTGCCGGCCCCGCCGGCCGAGGATGACGACGAGGCGTCGCCGCAGGATCCGACTCCGCTGAACGCCTCGGCGGCCCCTCCGGCCGCGCCCGCGGTTCCGGCCGCGTCGGTCCCTGCCAACGGCAAGGTTTATGGCACCCTGAACACCAATGCGAAGCTGATCCTGAAGGCGACGCAGGAAAGCTGGCTTCAGGTGCGTGATGGCAGCGAGATCGTCTTCACCCGCGTGTTGAAGCCGGGCGATACCTTCCGCGTTCCTGACAAGCCCAACGTGAAGATCCGCACCGGCAACGCCGGCGGTCTGGTGGTGATGGCCGACGGCGGTGAAAGTCCGCCACTGGGCTCCGTCGGGCAGGTGCTGCGCGACGTCGCCATCGACGGCCACGGGGTTGTACGGCGCTGAAGCCGGCCGGTGAGGGCGTCAGCCATGCGTCGGTGGCGCCCCACCAACCCTGTCCCTTGAATCCCCGGCGCCGGAGCGCACTTCTGGCCTGATGCCGGCTGCGCTAGGATGCGGCACCCGGTTCCGTTTTGCTGTCCAGAGGCTGACCTGAGATGACCGTGCGCGCCTACCGCCAGATCCTTCGCCGCAAATCGCGCCAAATTCGCGTCGGCAACGTGCTTGTCGGCGGTGATGCGCCGATCTCGGTCCAGACCATGACCAACACGCCGACCACCGACGTGAAGGCCACGGTGGAGCAGATCCAGGCGGCCGAACGGGTGGGGGCCGACATCGTCCGCGTCTCCTGCCCCGACCGCGAATCGGCTCTGGCGCTCAAGGACATCGTGCGGCAGGTGAAGGTGCCGATCGTCGCCGACATCCATTTCCACTACAAGCGCGCCATCGAGGCGGCGGAAAGCGGTGCCGCCTGCCTGCGGATCAACCCCGGCAACATCGGCTCGGCCGAGCGGGTGCGCGAGGTGGTGAAGGCGGCCAAGGACCATGGCTGTTCGATGCGCATCGGCGTCAATGCCGGCTCGCTGGAGCAGGATCTGCTGGAGAAATACGGCGAGCCCTGCCCGGAGGCGATGGTCGAAAGCGCGCTGAACCACGCGAAGATCCTGGAGGACAATGATTTCCGGGAATTCAAAATTTCGGTGAAGGCCTCGGATGCCTTCCTGGCCGTCGCCGCTTACCAGGGCTTGGCGGAGGCCTGCGACTATCCTCTGCACATCGGCATCACCGAGGCGGGCGGCCTGCGAGCCGGAACGGTGAAATCGTCGATCGGGCTGGGCATGCTGCTGTGGTCCGGCATCGGCGACACGCTGCGCGTCTCGCTGTCGGCCGATCCGGCGGAAGAGGTCCTGGTCGGCTACGACATCCTGAAGTCGCTGGGGCTGCGCCGGCGCGGCGTGACCGTCATTTCCTGCCCCAGCTGCGCCCGGCAGAATTTCAACGTCATCAAGACGGTGGAACTGCTGGAGCAGAAGCTGGCCCACATCACCACCCCGCTGACCCTGTCGGTGATCGGGTGCGTCGTGAACGGTCCAGGCGAGGCGCGGGAAACCGACATCGGTCTGACCGGTGGCGGCAACAACACCCATCAGGTCTATCTGTCCGGCGTCACCGACCACCGGCTGAAGGACCAGGACATCGTCCAGCATCTGGTCGGGCTGGTCGAGAAGAAGGCGGCGGAGATCGAGGCGGCGAAGGCCGCCGCGGAGGCTGCCGAAGCCGAAACCACCCGAGAAACCACGCGAGACGTGGCCCCCGCCGCGGAGTAAGCTGCCCGGAATTCGGGCAGGGACAGCGATCCGCGGCGTGACCACCACCTCCTACCTCGTCATCGGCGCCAGCCACCGGACCTGCTCCGGCGTCGTCCGCGACCGCCTGTCTACCGACGAGGCGGAAGTGGCGGGAATGCTGGAGCGGCTGCGTGCCGTGGGGGTGGGGCAGGCGCTGTGGCTCAGCACCTGCGACCGGGTGGAGGTGCAGGCGGTCCATGAACGCCCGAACGAGGCGGCCCTGGCAATTGCCGAGGTCATGGCCGACCGCGCCGGCCTGTCGACATCCGATCTGGCGCCGCAGCTCTACACCCGCACCGGTATCGACGCCGTGCGCCACCTGTTCGCGGTGGCCTGCTCGCTCGACAGCCAGATCGTCGGTGAACCTCATATACTGGGGCAGCTGAAGGCGGCCCACCGCAGCGCTTCCGGTGCGGGGTTGACCGGACCGGAGCTGGAAGCGGTTCTGCAGGCGGCCTATGCAGCCGCCAAGCGGGTGCGCAGCGAGACGCCGATCGCGGAGGGCGCCACCTCGCTGGCCGCGGCAGCCATCCAGGTGGCGCGCGACCTGCATGGCGACATCAGGCGCTGCGGCGCTCTGCTGGTGGGAATGGGCGACATGGGCGCCCTGGTTCTGGAGGGGCTGCGCGAGGCCGGGCTGCCGCGGCTGACCGTCGCAGCGCCGGTGGATCGGCGGGCGGAAGCGGCGGCTCGGCGGCTCGACGGGCATTTCGCTCCTTGGGCCGATCTGGAGACGGCGATGACCGGCGCCGATATCCTGGTGACCGCGGCCGGGCTTGGGCGCTATATCCTGACCGCTCCGATGATGGAGACGGTGTTGAAACGCCGTCGCCGCCGGCCGGTCTTCGTGGTCGATGCCGCCATTCCGGCCGATGTCGATCCGGCGGTGGCGGGTATGGACGGCGCCTTCGTCTATGATCTGGCCGATCTGGAGAGGGTGGCATTGCAGGGCCGTGTCGGGCGCGAGGCGGCGACCCAGGCGGCCTGGATGATCGTGGACGAGGCGGTTGCCGCTTTCGCCCGCGACCGTGCGGAACGCGCCGCGGTGCCCGCGGTCGCGGCGCTTCGCAGCCATTTCGAAGCGGAGCGGCGGCGCCTGCTGGCCGGGCATGCCGATCTGGATGCGGCGTCGGCGACGCGGCTGCTGGTCAACCGCCTGCTGCACGCCCCATCGGAGGCGTTGCGGGCGCTTGCTGCCGACGGCAGCGGCGAGGGGCTGGCCGAACGGGCGGCGGCGGAACGGCTGATGTTCCGCCTGTTCGGGCTGGACCGGCTGACCGCTGCCGCATTGGAAGAGAACGAACGGGATAAGGACGAGCGACGTGAGCCTGGACGAGAAGTTCGATAAGGTGATGGCCCGGTACGACGAGCTGCGCGACACGCTTGCGGCCGGCCTTGCCGAGTCCGGCGACTTCGCCCGGCTGTCCAAGGAATATGCCGACCTCACCCCGATTGCCGAGGCCATCGCGGAACTGAAGAAGGGCCGCGCCGAGGCCGCCGATCTGGCGGAAATGATCGCGGCGATGATGGGCGATCCCGGCGCCGACCCCGAGATGAAGGCGATGGCGGAGGAGGAGTTCCACGTCCTGACCAAGCGCATCCCGGATTTGGAGCGCAAGGTGCAGATTTCGCTCCTGCCCAAGGACGAGGCGGACGAAAAGAACGCCATCCTGGAGGTACGGGCCGGGACTGGCGGCGATGAGGCTGCGCTGTTCGCCGCCGAGCTGTTCGAGATGTACCGCCGCTATGCCGGCCTGCATGGCTGGCGCTTCGAGGCGATGGACATCAGCGAGACCGGCATCGGCGGCTACAAGGAGGCCACCGCCAACATCACCGGTCGTGGCGTGTTCGCCCGGCTGAAATTCGAGTCCGGCGTCCACCGCGTCCAGCGCGTGCCGGCGACCGAGGCACAGGGCCGCATCCACACCTCGGCCGCCACCGTCGCCGTGCTGCCGGAGGCGGAGGAGGTAGACATCCACATCGACGAGAAGGATCTGCGGATCGACGTCTTCCGCTCCTCCGGTCCCGGCGGCCAGTCGGTCAACACCACCGACAGCGCCGTGCGCATCACCCATCTGCCGACCGGGCTGGTGGTGAGCCAGCAGGACGAGAAGTCGCAGCACAAGAACAAGGCCAAGGCGCTGAAGGTGCTGCGCGCCCGGCTGTACGACCGCGAGCGGGCGGAGAAGGACGCTGTCCGTGCGGCCGACCGCAAGAACCAGGTGGGCAGCGGCGACCGCTCGGAACGCATCCGCACCTACAATTTCCCCCAGGGGCGGGTAACCGACCATCGCATCAACCTGACGCTCTACAAGATCGACAAGGTGATGGCCGGGGAGGCATTGGATGAACTGGTCGACGCCCTGATTGCCGAGGACGAGGCCGCCCGGCTGGCGGAGCTGGGGTGATCGCATGAACCTCCGCGCCCTGCGTGCCCAGGCCGAAGCGCGGCTGCGCAAGGCCGGCGTCGATACGCCGGAACTCGACGCCCGCTATCTGCTGGAGCATGCGTTGACCCTCACCCGCACCGATTTCGTTACGAAGGCGGAACAACATATCCCCGATGCCGATGCTGCCCATGCCCTGGCGTTGGTGGAGCGGCGTGCGGCGCGGGAGCCGGTTGGGCGCATCCTGGGGCACCGGGAGTTCTGGACCATCGATCTCGCCCTCAACCCCGACACGCTGGAACCGCGGCCGGACACCGAGACGGTGGTGGAGGCTGTTCTGGCCGCCATCTCCGACCGGAAAGCTCCGCTGCATCTGATCGATTTCGGAACCGGAACGGGTTGCATCCTGCTGGCGCTGCTGTCGGAGCTGCCGAATGCCACCGGTGTCGGCGTCGATCTGAGCCCGCTGGCGGTGGAGGCGGCGGCCGGGAACGCCGACCGCAACGGGCTGGCAGAGCGCGCCCGCTTCCAGACCGGCGATTGGGCCAAGGGGATCGCGGAGCGTTTCGACATCGTGGTGTCGAACCCCCCTTACATCCCCAGCGCCGACATCGCCACGCTGGAGCCGGAGGTGCGGGAGCACGACCCGCTTCGCGCGCTGGATGGCGGGCCGGACGGGCTGGAGCCCTACCGCATCCTCGCCGCCGAGTTGCCGCGTCTGCTGGTCCCCGGTGGACTGGTCGCGTTCGAAGTCGGGCAGGGTCAGGCGGAAGACGTGGCGGCGCTGGTCGGGGCGCAGGGGTTGGGAGACATCGCGATCCTGTGTGACCTTGGTGGGGTAAAGCGCTGTGTCAGGGCACGGAAGAGCCTGTGAGGCGGCTGCTCATCCAAAAAAACGGTTGGATCGGCAGGCTTTGGCGGGTAGTGTGCGGTACACGACCGCGAACCTGGGCCTGCGGAGCAAGAATCTCGGATGGTTTTCTGCCGAGCGCTGACCGCCATGGCCTGCCGCACGCGATGCGGACGCGTCGTTTGAACCCCGTGAGCGACCCATGGAAATCGTCCATGGCGGGCCCGGTGGCCGGGCCGCAAGGCCGGATGGCCGCCGGAGCGTTCCGGGGACTGCGCTTCTCTTGCATGGGGCCTTAAGAGCCGAATGAGACAGGGACCGAACTCCAGGCGTTCGCGTGGTCGTGGCAACAGCGGCGGCGGGGGCAGCGGCGGCGGCGGTGGAAACGGGGGTGGCGGTGCCGGCCGGCGCCAGAATGTTCCGCTGCGCCACCAGACCTTCGACAGCAACGGCCCCGACGTCCGCATCCGCGGCAATGCGTGGCAGGTGCAGGAGAAGTATCAGGCGCTTGCCCGCGACGCGATGTCGTCCGGCGACCGGGTGCAGGCGGAAAACTACCTGCAGCATGCCGAGCATTATCTCCGCATCATCAACCAGATCCAGGAATCGGAAAACCGCCAGCGCGGTGGGCAGCCCGGCAATGGGCACGGCCACCAGCCGCAGATGTCTTCGCATGGTGGCGACGAGGACGAGCAGCCGCTTGAGGATGAGACCGACGGCGAGGAACGGGCGGCCATGAACGCCTGATATGTGACGCTTACCTGAGGTGACGTTTATTCGGCCGGCGTGACCGGGTCGCCCACTGCGATCCGGCCGCCGCCGGTCACCCGGGCGCGCAGCAGCATTTGGTTGTGGCCATAGCCACGTTCCATGATGTTCGTCAGGCTGAGGTCGGCGACGCCGGTATCCGGGTTCACATCGTTTCCGGGCGTGCAGTCGAGCGCCTCCACCACCTCCAGCGTTGCCGCACCGACGGTCAGGGTCCGGCCGACCCAGCCGCGCTCCGCCCAGGGATCGATGCCGTCTACCAGCAGGTTGGCGCGCAGGCGGCGGGGATCGACCGGCTGCTTGGCAATCCGCTCCTCCAGGTCGCGCAGGCTGGCGAGGTTCAGCAGCGTGACCGACGGTTCCTCGCTGTTGCCGAAGCCGCCCTGCTGCGCTTCGATCAGGCGGGGCATGCCGGGGACGATCCCGGCCAGATAGGCGGCGAAAAATTGTTCCAGCAGGTTGCGGCCCATCGGCTGGTCCAGCCGGCCGCGCGACACCTGCCGGCCGCCGCGGCGGATGATCAGAGCCTGCGTCGCCTCGTCGAACTCGCTCTGCAAGACCGCCAGCTTTTCCGTACGATCCAGCGTGAAGAAATCCGACGGCAGGCGCCAGCCCTGCGTCTCGGTATCCAGCGCGGCCGGACCGTGCAACAGCCCGTAGCGGCGGTCGAGCGGAATCGCCTGACCGGCGGTCAGCTCGATGGCGGGAAGGTCCTGGCCGCTCATCCCCTTGACGGGATAGCGGCGGATGACGGTCAGTGTGGCGTTCATTGCACTGCACAATGAAAGGGCTGGAGCGTCCCTGTCAACCGATGCGGTGCCTATTTCTCACGCTGCGGCTGGGGTATGGCAGGCCGGATCGCCCGAACCGCCCGCTCCACCCCGTAATCTGGTGCCGCTACCAGCGTTCGGCGACGGGCCGTCGACCAAGAAATTCCTCCAGCCGCCGTCCGGTGGCCGGCGACAGGTTGGTCGGCAGCCGGTCGAGCGGGAAGAATCGGGTTTCGACGATCTCAACACCGTCGGCTTTCGGGCTGCCGCTCCAGCCACGCACGACATAGACCGCCACATGGTCGCTCGCCCCGTTGCGGAAGCGGGCATAGATGGCGAAAGGCTGAGCAGGTCGGTCGGCAATCAGCCCGACCTCCTCCCGCACCTCGCGCCGCATGGCGTCGACCAGCGTCTCTCCCCGCCCGACACCGCCGCCGGGCAGGTGCCAGCCATCGACGTAGCTGTGCCGGATCAGCAGGACGCCGGGCGATGCTGGGTCCGCCTCGTCCAGGATGATCGCCCTCACCCCCATGGTCAGCGGCCGTGCCAGCCGATGCCAGACCCCGCGCAGGCTCCAGGCGAGACGAAGCAGCCGGCCCGTCATGGTTCTCGGGATCGGCTGGCCGGCGGATGCCGGCGTCGTGCTGGTCGGGGAACCGGAGGCGGCCAGATCGGTCATGATGAAATCCGGAACGGGGCCCTTGGAAGGCGGAAAGGCGGGATGGCGGCAGTCTAGCCGCGGCCGGGAGGGATGGTGTAGGGGGCAATCGGCGGGCCGCGTGCTACCTCTTTTTCCCGATCCTAGCCGGTCTGGAGGAGGCAGGTGTGGCCGCGTTTCTCCACCGATAACCTTTCTACGCAGATGGTCTTGCATGACCTGCGGCCTTGCCTACATCTTCGGCAGCATCCTTGCGGATCGCACAGTTGCGTGGATCACGTTGACCGGGCTGCCTCGCGGACGGTCGACAGGAGAAGGGGAGCATCATGGATTTCGAGCAATACACCGAGCGCAGCCGCGGGTTCATTCAGGCCGCGCAGACCCTGGCCGTACGCCGTGGGCATCAGCGCCTGACCCCGGAACATCTGCTGAAGACGCTGCTGGACGACAAGGAAGGGCTTGCCGCCAACCTGATCCGTGCGGCGGGCGGCGACCCCAAGGCGGCCCTGTCGGCGGTCGATGCCGAACTGGACAAGCTGCCGAAGGTCGAGGGCAGCGGCGCCGGTCAGCTCTACCTGACGCCCGAACTCTCCCGTGTCTTCGAACAGGCCGAGAAGGTCGCCGAGAAGGCCGGCGACAGCTTCGTCACCGCCGAACGCATCCTGCTGGCGCTGGCGATGGCCGACGGCACCCCGTCGGGCAAGGCGTTGAAGTCCGCCGGCGTGACGCCGCAGGCGCTGAACACCGCCATCAACGACATCCGCAAGGGCCGTACCGCCGACAGCGCCAGCGCCGAGCAGGGCTATGACGCGCTGAAGAAGTACGCCCGCGACCTGACCGCCGCGGCGCGCGACGGCAAGCTCGATCCCGTCATCGGCCGTGACGAGGAAATCCGCCGCACCATCCAGGTGCTGGCCCGCCGCACCAAGAACAATCCCGTGCTGATCGGCGAGCCCGGCGTTGGCAAGACCGCCATCGTCGAGGGGCTGGCCCAGCGCATCGTCAAGGGCGACGTGCCGGAAGGCCTGAAGAACAAGCAGCTGCTGTCGCTCGACCTCGGCGCGCTGGTGGCGGGCGCCAAGTACCGCGGCGAGTTCGAGGAGCGGCTGAAGGCCGTGCTGTCGGAAATCCAGGCTGCGGCCGGCGAGATCGTCGTCTTCATCGACGAACTGCACACGCTGGTCGGTGCCGGCAAATCCGACGGCGCGATGGACGCGTCCAACATGCTGAAGCCCGCGCTGGCGCGTGGCGAGCTGCATTGCGTCGGCGCCACCACGCTGGACGAGTTCCGCAAATACATCGAGAAGGACGCGGCGCTGGCCCGGCGCTTCCAGCCGGTCTTCGTGTCGGAGCCGACGGTGGAGGACACCATCTCCATCCTGCGCGGCCTGAAGGAACGTTATGAGGTGCACCACGGCGTGCGCATCACCGACAGCGCCATCGTGTCGGCGGCGACCCTGTCCAACCGCTACATCACCGACCGCTTCCTGCCCGACAAGGCCATCGACCTGATCGACGAGGCGGCGAGCCGCCTGCGCATGGCGGTGGACAGCAAGCCGGAGGCCATTGACGAGCTGGACCGCCGCATCATCCAGTTGAAGATCGAGCGCGAGGCGCTGAAGCGCGAGCAGGACTCCGCGTCGCGCGACCGTCTGGTCAATCTGGAGCGCGAGCTGTCCGATTTGGAGCAGGAGTCGGCCGAACTGACCGCCAAGTGGCAGGCCGAGAAGGACCAGCTGCAGGGCGCGCAGAAGATCAAGGAGGATCTGGAGAAGGCCCGCACCGAACTGGAGACGGCGCAGCGCGACGGCAATTGGGGCCGCGCGGGCGAGCTGGCCTATGGCGTCATTCCGGGTCTGGAAAAGGCTTTGAAGGACGCCGAGGAGCATGCCAGCAGCCGCATGCTGAACGAGGAGGTGCGCGACAGCGACATCGCCGCGGTGGTCAGCCGCTGGACCGGCGTGCCGGTCGACAAGATGCTGGCCGGCGAGCGCGAGAAGCTGCTGGCGATGGAGGACAAGCTGCGCGGCCGGGTCATCGGCCAGGACGAGGCCATCGTCGCCGTGTCCAACGCCGTGCGCCGGGCGCGGGCCGGGTTGCAGGACCCGAACCGTCCCATCGGCTCCTTCCTGTTCCTCGGTCCGACCGGCGTCGGCAAGACCGAGCTGACCAAGGCGCTGGCCGAGTTCCTGTTCGACGACGAGACGGCGATGGTCCGGCTCGACATGTCGGAATATATGGAGAAGCACTCCGTCGCCCGCATGATCGGCGCGCCTCCGGGCTATGTCGGCTATGAGGAAGGCGGGGCGCTGACCGAGGCGGTGCGCCGCCGGCCCTATCAGGTCGTGCTGTTCGACGAGGTGGAGAAGGCCCACCCCGACGTCTTCAACGTGCTGCTCCAGGTGCTGGACGACGGCCGGCTGACCGACGGGCAGGGCCGCACGGTCGATTTCCGCAACGTGGTCATCATCATGACCTCCAACCTCGGCTCGCAGGCACTGGCCGAGCAGGCGGAGGGCGAGGACAGCGCCGCCGTGCGCGACGAGGTGATGGAAGCCGTCCGCGCCCATTTCCGGCCGGAGTTCCTGAACCGCCTGGACGAGATCCTGCTGTTCCACCGGCTCGACCGCCGGCATATGGGCGGCATCGTCAAGATCCAGCTGGGCCGCCTGACGAAGATGCTGGCTGACCGCGAGATCACGCTGACGGTGGACGAGGCGGCGACCCAGTGGCTGGCCGATGCCGGCTACGACCCGGTCTATGGCGCCCGGCCGCTGAAGCGGGTGATCCAGCGCGAGTTGCAGAACCCGATGGCGACCCTGATCCTCGAGGGCCGAATCAAGGACGGCCAGACGGTGACGGTCGGAGCCGAAGGCGGCTCCCTGACCATCGACGGCCAGCCGGTGAGCGGGCTGGTTCGCAAAGGGTAAGGGTGAAGGCCCTCTCCCCACCGGGGGAGAGGGCTTTTTCTCAGTAGAACGGCGCCCCCAACCCTTCAGCCTCGAAAGCGGCCTTCACCGCCGGACGCTCCAGAACGCGGGCGAGGTAAGGTCCCAGATTGCCCAGCGTACGTGCCGGGCGTCCCATGAAGCGGGTCCAGCGGCACAGCATGAACAGGTACGGGTCAACGGCGCTGTACGTGTCGCCCAGCAGCCACGTACGCCCTGCAAGCGCGCAGTCAAGCCCATCGAAATGACCGTTCAACCGGGTTTCGGTTGCCGCCTTGAAGGCGGTCTGCGCTTGCGCGCCCTCGACATAACGCTCGGGGTAGAAGTACAGCAGCATCTCGGCCTGGACGCTGTTGGTCAGATAGACCAGCCACTTGTAGAACTCTGCCCGCTCGGGCGTGCCGACCGCCGGGGCCAGCTTCGCCTCCAGATGGCTGTCGGCCAGATTCAGGCAGATGGCGGCGGCCTCGTACAGCACCAGATCGCCGTCCACCAGCGTCGGCACCCGGCCATGCGGGTTCAGCGCCAGATAGGCGGCGCTCTTGTGCTCCGCCCTGTCGCGGTCGAGCAGCCGCAGTTCGAAAGGGTCGCCGATCTCGCGCAGCAGGATGTGCGGCGCCATCGCGGCCGTGCTGACCATACCGTAAAGCGTGCGCAAAGCGGCTCCTCCCTTTCGTCGTTCCGGTCGAGCTGTCCCATCCGACTTGGCGTCCCGCCAGCGTCTTGCGCGCATGGCACGGATGACGGCGAAGCGGGTTTGTCGAGTGGCGAAACTGTGCGTATGATCGGCGATACTGTTTAACAAATCGAACACCCTGCGGTGAGCCGCTACGGCCATCCAGGGGAACGAACCCGACAAGACCGAACAGGAAGACCCACTCCATGACCGCTCCGGGCAGCACCGCCGGCAACTCTGCCGCCAGCCGCGACAAGGCCTTCGTCCTCCATCCCTACACCAACCTGCACGCTCATGAGACGCAGGGGCCGATGATTATCGAACGCGGCGAAGGCATCCACGTCTTCGACGATGGCGGCAAGGATTACATCGAGGGCATGGCCAGCCTGTGGTGTGTCTCGCTCGGCTGGGGCGAAGAGCGCTTGGTCCAGGCGGCGACCAAGCAGATGCGGCAGCTGTCCACCTATCACATCTTCGGCCACAAGTCGCACGAGCCCGGAATCGATCTGGCTGAAAAGCTGATCGGTCTGGCGCCGGTGCCGATGTCCAAGGTCTTCTTCGCCAATTCCGGCTCGGAAGCCAACGACACTGCGATCAAGCTGATCTGGTACTACAACAACGCGCTCGGCCGGCCGGAGAAGAAGAAGATCCTGTCGCGCCAGCGTGCCTATCACGGCGTGACGGTGGCGACCGCCAGCCTGACCGGGCTGCCCAACAACCACCGCGACTTCGATCTGCCGATCGCCCGCATCATCCACGGCGATTGCCCGCACCATTATCGCAATGGGCTTGAGGGCGAGAGCGAGGAAGCCTTCGCCACCCGTCTGTCCGAACAGCTGGAGGCGCTGATCCTGGCCGAGGGGCCGGACACCATCGCCGCCATGTTCGCCGAGCCGATCATGGGCGCTGGCGGCGTCGTGGTTCCGCCCGCGACCTACTTCGCCAAGATCCAGGCGGTGTTGAAGAAATACGACATCCTGCTGGTCGCCGACGAGGTGATCTGCGGCTTCGGCCGTACCGGCAATTTCTGGGGCAGCCAGACCACGGGCATGCAGCCGGACATCCTGACCTGCGCCAAGCAGCTGTCGTCCGGCTATCTGCCGATCTCCGCCGTAATGGTGAGCGACGCCGTCTATCGTGCCTGCGTCGAGGAAAGCCAGAAGATCGGCACCTTCGGCCATGGCTACACCTACTCCGCCCACCCGGTGGCGGCGGCGGTGGCGCTGGAAACGCTGAACATCTACGAGGAACGCGACATCGTCGGCCATGTCCGCTCGGTCGCCCCGGCCTTCCAGTCGCGGCTGAAGGCGCTGGCGGACCATCCGCTGGTCGGCGAGGCCCGCGGCATCGGCCTGATCGGCGCGCTGGAACTGGTGGCCGACAAGGGGACCAAGACGCCTTTCGATCCGCCCGGCCGCGCCGGCGCCCTGGTCAACGGTCTGGCCCAGGACAACGGCCTGATCGTTCGCGCCATGGGCGATTCCATCGCGCTCTGCCCGCCGCTGGTGATCTCCGAGGCGGAAATCCACCAGACCTTCGACCGGCTGACCAAGGCGCTCGACGCCGCGGTGCCGGTTCTGCGGGGCTAAGGAAGACAGCGGGGTTAGGGCTTCGCGCCCTATCCCCGCCGCAGATGCATCTTGCCCAGGCCGCCCAGCGCGTCGAACAGCTGGCGGAACTGGGTGAGGAACTGCTCCCAGGTGACCTTGGCAGTCGGTTCGATGGCGGCGTGCAGGGCACCCAGGCTGGTCCTGCCGTCGACCCTGGACAGGATCGGGCCGGCCAGCCGGGGCAGGGGAAGCGCCACCACGCTGCCCATCAGGTCGAATTCCAGGCTGCCGCCGGGCGGGACGGCCTTGGCCACGGTCTTGCCGTCGATGTCGCGCAGGACCGGGATCACCTCCGGCCCGTCCAGCTGGATGCAGGCGGCCTCCAGATCGGTGGGACGCAGCAGATAGGCGATGTGCTTGGTGAAGGCGCCGGTGATGCGCTCGGTCCAGGCGGCGCGCTCCAGCATGCCAAGCCCCGCCAACTGCTTCAGGACGCGGGCGTCCTTGACCCACAGCGATGGCTCGTAGCGCAGCGGGTCGATCAGCGTCGCGACGGCGAGCCCGACGCTGTCCGCCAGCTCCGCCAGCTGCGGCACGCTGTAGGGGCGGTCGCAGCTGTGCAGCAGCAGGTCGTAGAGATTGGCGTCGGCCAACCGGTGGTCGCTGATGTGCGGGTTGTTCAGCAGCCAGTTGGTCGGCGGCAGCGCCTGGATCAGCCGGCGGGCCAGCGCCACCTTCTCGGCCGGCGGCAACCCCTCGGTCATGCCGCGCAACGCCTCCTGCATCGGATAGACACCGGTGCGGCCGTAGGGCGCGTAGACCATGATGCCGATGCCGCCGCCGGGCGCCAACGTGCCGGCCAGCGAGCGCAGGCCGGCAGCCGGATCGTCCAGATGGTGCAGCACGCCGCAGCAGTCGATGTAGTCGAACGGCCCCGCTTGCGCCGTGACCCCGTCCAGTTCCAGCAGCGACCCGCGGTGGAAATCGATGTTGGTCAGGCCGCGCGCCTTGGCCCGCGCCTCGGCGACGGCGCGGCTGGCGTCGGACAGGTCGATATAGGCGATGCGGCCGGGATTGCCGGCATCGGCCATCTGCTGCGCCAGCATGATGGTGCCGTCCCCCGTGCCGCCGCCGGCAACCAGCACGCGCAGCGGCCTGGAATGGTCGATCCGGCCGCCGAAGACGTGCTGCACCAGCTCGTCCAAGTGGCTGGGCGAGCCGGTGATCAGCCGTCCGGCCTCGTCGGCCGGATTGCGCGCCGGATAGGGATAGGCTTCATACTGGGCGCGCAGGTCGTCGATGCTCATGGGAACCGCTCAACGGGAAAAATGGGCGCGGCGACCATAGCACCGCGCCCGCCCATATCGCACCTGCCCGATGACGTGCGTTCGGTGGCCGCCTTTCGCTGACGATCACCCAGCCAGGGGAACGCAGATCTCTGTCAGCCACTCGGACGGCGGCAAGGCCCGCGGGTTGTTGAGATATTCCTCGTAGCAGGGGGCGTCTCCCGGCGAGTGCCCGCTGTTGGGCAGCCACTCGCCGTAAAGCCAGCGGTAGACCGCGCCCAGTTCGGCATAGGGACCCTTGTGCCGCACAACGGCATGACGCCCGCCGGGGATGTCCACCACGCGGATCACGCCATCCTCGACGACGCCCAGGTCCAGCATCAGCCCGGCGAAGGAGCGCAAATCCTCCGGCCTCACCGATTCTGGATCGTCGTAGTAGATGGCGAAGCTGCGGGTGCCGGGGCCGGTCAGCCCCTGCTTGGACGCCCAGGTATAGAGCCGGTCGAAGCTGGTGCCGATGGTCATATAGGGGCCGGTGTGCGGCAGCCCGACGATGCGGTGGGCGGAAAGATCGCGGATTTCGACGTCGTGCATGCTGTCCTCCATCTGGTGGTTGGCCGGGACTGGAGGATTGAGCCGCCCGCGCTTGCGGTAGGCAGCCGGCGTCACGCCATAGCTCTGTCCGAAGGCGCGGGTGAAGGCTTCGACGCTGCCATACCCCGCCCGCCGGGCGATGGCCGGCATGACGATGCTGTCGCGCACCAGATCGCCCGCTGCCCGGTGCAGGCGCAGCCGGCGCAGGGTCTCCGCCGCCGTCTCGCCGGTGATCGCCCGGTAGATGCGGTGGAAGTGGTAGGGCGAGAAGCAGGCGACCTCCGCCAGCCGGTCGAGGTCGAGCGGCTCGTCCAGATGCGCGGCGATGAATGTCACCACCCGTTCGATCCGGTCTCCGTAATCGAGCCGTGTGCCGGGCTTGGCCGCAACTGCGGAACACGGCACGGGCCACACTGCCGTTGCGTCGGCGGAGATGCTGTCGTTGGTCATGGCGTGACGTCCTCCAGTCCCGCCGATGCTAGCCGGCAGTCGCTTGATCGCGCTTGCGGAGTTAGGTTGACGGCCATCCGCCCGCTGGCCGCACCTCGCCCACCCGCGCGCCGGCGCGGTTCAGCAGCGGGGTGGTCCGCAACTGCGGCACGCGTGCCCATTGCGCCTCGGTCAGCGCCTGGGTCGAGCGGATCAGGGCGGCCAGCGCCACCTCGCGGGCGCGGGCGGCACCGTCCTCGATCTTCAGCGCGATGCCGATGCCCTGCTCGGGGATCACGGCGCAGCCGACGCCCTCGGCTCCGCCCTTGACCAGCACCGCGCCTCCGGCCGCCTCCATCAGCGCCGTGTCGAAGGTTCCGGTGCCGCCGATCAGGAAAGGGTGCTTGCCCCAGGCGGCGGCGATGCGGGTGACGGCCTCGGCCCGGGCGTCGGGCAGGTCGACCGGGTCGGCGATGCGGGCCATGGCATAGGCAATGGCGCCCAGCGGAATGCCGATGGTGGGGATGGAACAGCCATCGACCCCCCAGGGCGCGCCGAACAGGTCCTGTCCGGTCATCTGTTCCATCACGCCCAGGATGCGCTGCTGCACCGGGTGTTCGTAGCGGACATAGCCCTTCAGCCGTTCGCCCCTGTGCCTGGCGGTGGTCAGGAAGCCGCTGTGCTTGCCGGAGCAATTGTTGTGGAAGGCGGTCGGCGCCTCGCCGCGGCGGACCAGATCCTCGGCGGTGGCGGGATCGTAGGGGATCTGCACGCCGCATTCGTAATCGTCGAGCGTCAGCCCGACCCGCCCGGCCCAGGACCGCACCAGTTCGGTGTGGCGCGCCTCGCCATTGTGGGAGGAGCAGGCGAGCGCCAACTCCTCATCCCCCAGCCCGAAGGCGTCGAGCGCGCCGCTTTCCACCAACGGGATCGCCTGCAGCGACTTGATGGCGGAGCGCGGGTAGACCGGCGCGTCGATGTCGCCCCAGCGCGCCAGCACATGGCCGCCGGCATCGACGATGCAGGCGCGGGCGCGGTGGACCGACTCCACCAGGCTGCCGCGCGTCACCTCGACGGTGATCGGGCTTTCCGCCGGGCCGGACAGGTCGGCACGGCCCTCGGCGCTCTCGCCAGGCTCGTGGCCGTCATGGTGGGAATCGCCGTGGTGGTGATCGCCGCCGCAGCAGGAGGAATGGTCGTGAGGATTGTCTGGGCTCATGCCGGCAAGCTTGCCTCGGGCGGGCTGCGGCGGCAAGCTCCCGCCCGGTCATATCCTTACCCAGATCAGCGGGCTCTTCATGCGTGGCTATTTCGGAATCGGGGTGGAGCGGATCAGCAAGCCGGGCAATGTCGGCAACCTGATGCGCACCGCCCATGCCTTCGGCGCCTCTTTCTTCTTCGCCATCGATCCGGAACCGGATTTGCGCGAGACGAAGCTGGTCGATACCTCCGGCGCCACGCTGCACTTGCCGCTCTACATCCACGAGCGGGTGGCCGACTTCACCCTGCCCAGGGACTGCATGCTGGTCGGGGTAGAACTGACCGACGACGCGGTGGAACTGCCCAGCTTCCGTCACCCGTCGCGCGCCGCCTATGTGCTGGGGCCGGAGCGCGACAGCCTGTCGCCCGCCCTGCTGGCGCGCTGCGACCATGTGGTGAAGATCCCGATGTCCTTCTGCATCAATGTCGGCGTCGCCGGGGCGCTGGTGATGTACGACCGCATGATTTCGCTCGGCCGCTTCGCCGAGCGCCCGGTGCGTCCCGGCGGCCCGCTGGAGGGGCCGGCCCAGCACAAGCATGGCAAGCAGATCATGCGCAAGGAGGACCGCCGCCGCCGCATCCGCGGGGAGCAGAAGCCGGTCGCCGACGAAAGTGACGAGTGAGTGCGACGAGTAAGGATGCGGGATCAGAGCGGCAGCGGATCGTCCCCGGCGACGGCGCAGATCCGCTGCACCACCGCGGGCTTGGGCACCGACAGCTCGCCCTGTTCGAAGGCCACCACCTGAAGCCTCCCGCGCACCGTTTCCAGCAACTCGCCCCGCCGCAGCAGGAAGTCGGGAGAGGACGGGCGGCCGAAGCGGGCATTGCCGTCGGCGAAGGTCTCGTAGATCAGCACGCCGCCCGGTTCCAGCGCCGCCAGGATGGCGGGGAAGAGCGGGCGGTGCAGGTAGTTGGTGACGACGATCCCGGCGAAGGTGCCGTCAAGCGGGAGGGAGGTGGGAGAAATGCCCGAGTCGCGGCTTTCCAGGTCTGCCTGAACGAGGGTGACGTTCGTGCCGCCATCCAGGTCGGCGACGCCGCCGAGGTCGCGGTCCAGCCCCACCACCGGATGGCCGAGGCGATGGAACAGGCGCAGATGCCGTCCGCCGCCGCAGGCGAGGTCGAGCACCGGCCCGCCCGCCCGCACCAGCGGGGCGAATCGCTCCACCCAGGGGGAGGGCGGCGACAGCGGATGGGGTGTGGGCATGGAGAAATTCCCTTATCCGGACTTTTTTCGATGGTGTCGGGAACGATATCACAGGAGGTACGCGCGTATGGCCCGTCCGGCGTTTGACGGCGCGGCCCGGCCGTGCTGAATTAGGGCGATTCCCGAGTCGCGCCGCAACCCGGACCGGCGTGCCCGGATTTGTCTTTCCTGCTGCGGGTCAGTTGGGGCTTGTGGGGATATGATCCTCTTCGCGTTGAGATGCTCGGCCGACCACCAGTTCGAAGCGTGGTTCCGCAACGGTGCCGCCTATGACGAACAGGCGGCGGGCCATCAGATCGCCTGTCCGATCTGCGGCGACACCGTGGTCGGCAAGGCGCCGATGGCCCCGCGCATCGCCAAGGGCGTCGCCAAGGCCGCCGACCGTGCCCGCGAACAGGCCGAGGCCGTCGCGGCGAACGCTCCGTCGATGACGCCGCCGGCCGCTCCCGCCGCTCCCGCCACTGCGGCACAGCTCCCCCTTCCGGCGCCGATCCCCGCGCCAGTCCCGCTGCCGAACGCCGCCGATGTGGTCGCCGCCCTGCCGCCGAGCCTGAACGACGCCCAGCGCGAGGCAGTGGCGGAGGTGATGCGGCAGCTGACCGAGGTGCGGCGCAGCGTGGAGAAGAACTGCGACTATGTCGGCGACCGTTTCGCCGAGGAGGCGCGGCGCATCCATTATGGCGAGACCGACCCGCGCGGCATCTATGGCGAGGCGTCGGACGAGGAGGTTTCCGAACTCCACGAGGAAGGTGTGACATTTCACCGCATCCCCTGGATTCCGCGCACCGATTCCTGAAGGCCAGCCGGTCCCGGCAGGGTGGCGCCACCGCGCGGCCCTGCCATTGAGTCCCAACGAAACCGTTTGAAAAGCTGACTGTTTGAAAGGCGCGCCCGGCAACGGGGGCGCCTTTCCCGTATGGCGCTACAGCCTTGCCCAGGCTTGCTTTTTTCGGGGCCGTCCGCCCCCTTGGCGCCCACCCCATCGACCAAGGTAGGGGGTGCGCCCAACAATGATCTGTATCAAACAATTGGGCAGGTCAAGGGCGTACGAATTACGGGAAGAAACCCGGACGCGACCGCCCGGACGGCAAATGCCCGCAGGTCCAGAAGACCCTGTCTTGCCAGAAGATCCTGTCTTGATGGATCGCAGAAGCTTGCCGGCACTCGATGAGGGGACGCACATGAGTCAAAGCGCACAAAGGATTGTGAACAATCCAAAGTTCCAGGAACTGGTGGCGAAACGGTCCGCCTTCGCCTGGACTTTGTCGATTGCCATGCTGGTCATTTATTTCGGTTTCATCCTGCTGGTGGCGTTCGGGAAGTCGTTCCTGGGTACGCCGATCGGCTCCGGCGTCACGACCTGGGGCATTCCCATCGGCGTCTTCACCATCGTGTCCGCCTTCATCCTGACCGGCATCTACGTGCATCGGGCGAACGGCGAATTCGACGAGCTGAACCGCCAGATCCTGGAGGAGTCGAAGTGATGCGCGCCATCCACTCCCGCATTGCGGCCGGTATGGCTGCTGCAACCGGGGCGGCGCTTCTGCTGCCCACCGGCGCCATGGCCGACGCCATCGGCGGTTCGGTGCAGAAGCAGGCGACCAACTGGTCGGCCATCCTGATGTTCCTGGCCTTCGTGTTGTTCACGCTGGGCATCACTTACTGGGCGGCCCGCCGCACCAAGTCGGCCAAGGACTTCTACGCTGCCGGCGGCGGCATCACCGGCTTCCAGAACGGCCTCGCCATCGCCGGCGACTACATGTCGGCCGCGTCCTTCCTGGGCATCGCCGGTCTGGTGTACGCCTCGGGCTTCGACGGCCTGATCTATTCGGTGGGCTGGCTGGTCGGCTGGCCGATCGTGCTGTTCCTGATCGCGGAGCGGCTGCGCAACCTCGGCAAGTACACCTTCGCCGACGTCGCGTCCTACCGCTTCCAGCAGACGCCGATCCGCACCCTGTCGGCTTGCGGCTCGCTGGCCACCGTGACCTTCTACCTGATTGCCCAGATGGTTGGTGCCGGCAAGCTGATCCAGTTGCTGTTCGGTCTCGACTATCTGGTCGCCGTCATCCTCGTCGGCGTCCTGATGATCGGCTACGTCACCTTCGGCGGCATGCTGGCAACCACTTGGGTGCAGATCATCAAGGCGGTGATGCTGCTGTCCGGCGCGTCTTTCATGGCCTTCATGATCCTCGCCAAGTTCGGCTTCAGCCCCGAGGCGATGTTCAAGGCCGCCGTCGAGATCCACCCGAAGGGTCTGGCGATCATGTCGCCCGGCACACTGGTGTCCGATCCGATCTCGGCGATCTCGCTGGGCATGGCGTTGATGTTCGGCACCGCCGGTCTGCCGCATATCCTGATGCGCTTCTTCACGGTGTCGGATGCCAAGGAAGCCCGCAAGTCGGTCTTCTATGCCACCGGCTTCATCGGCTACTTCTACATCCTGACCTTCATCATCGGCTTCGGCGCGATCCTGATGATCCTGGCTCCCGATGCCAACGGTGCCTACCCGTTCCTGACGGCCGGCCCGGCGGCCGGTGCCAAGGCGGCGATCACGGCGATCATCGGCGGCACCAACATGGCGGCCATCCACACCGCCCATGCGGTCGGCGGCGACCTGTTCTACGGCTTCATCTCGGCGGTCGCCTTCGCCACCATCCTGGCGGTGGTCGCGGGTCTGACGCTGGCCGGCGCCTCGGCGGTCTCCCATGACCTCTACGCCTCGGTCTTCGCCAAGGGCCGTGCCAACGAGGCGGACGAAATCCGCGTGTCGAAGATCACCACGGTCGTCATCGGCATCGTCTCGATCATCCTGGGCGTCGCCTTCGAGAACCAGAACGTCGCCTTCATGGTCGGTCTGGCCTTCGTCATCGCCGCTTCGGCCAACTTCCCGATCCTGCTGATGTCGATGTTCTGGGGCAAGATGACCACCCGTGGTGCCGTGATGGGCGGCTCGCTCGGCCTGATCTCGGCGATCGTCCTGCTGGTTCTGGGTCCGACCGTGTGGAAGGCCGTGCTGGGCAACCCGGCCGCGATCTTCCCCTACGACAACCCCGGCTTCTTCACCATCCCGCTTGCCTTCGCCGGTATCTGGTTCTTCTCGATCACCGACAACAGCGCGCAGGCCCAGAAGGAGCGCAAGGACTTCGAAGCCCAGTACATCCGGTCGCAGACCGGCCTGGGTGCCGAGGGTGCCTCCGCCCACTAAGCGGTTGCCCATCGAGCGATCAAGCGTTCGAACGAACCGGGCGGAGCGACAAGAACAGGGAAGGGACCGCGTCTCGCACCGCGTCCCTTCCCCCCTTCGGGGACGGCCCAAGCCCGTGCGGTGACCGAACCACGCCGCCAAATGTCGCACCCGCTTCCGGCCTTGGGCCCGGCGGGTGTATCCTGGAAAGCGCCTCCGGATCCGGTCCGGAGGCGCTTTTTTATGCCCGCTTTTCCCGATGCCCCGCCCTCCTGTGACGGAGCCTGCCCGTGCAGCACGCGATGCCGACCGCCTCCCCGGACTTCGATTTCGGCCAGCCCCCCTTCGACCTGCTGACCGGCGATCAGCGGACGGCGCTGGCGGGGGCGCTGGACATCGCGCTCTACCCGCGCGACGCGGTCCTGCTGTCGCGGGAGGAGCCGACCGATGCGATGTTCGTCGTGCTGCGCGGCACCGTGCAGGAACGCCGCGGCGGCGAGGTGGCGGCGGTCCACGGACCCGGCGACCGGTTCGGCTTGCAGGCCCTCTATGGCGCCGCGGGGGCCGGTGCTGGCGGCAGTTCCGCCCGCCGTTTCGTCGCGGCTGAGGAGTGCGCCTGCCACCTGATCCCACGCCCCGCACTGGAAGCGCTGTCGGCGGAGAATCCCGAGTTCGGTGCCGCCATCATCGGCGATTTCGCCCAGCGCATGCGCGATCTGGCGGCGTTGCGGTCCAACCGCGAGATGGCGGCGCTGACCATGGCGCGCATCCGGCAGGCCTATCTCCACCCGCCGCTGTTCGTCGACGCCGCCGCCAGCCTGCGCGATGCGGCCGAGGCGATGAAGCAAAACTGTGCCAGCAGCGTGCTGGTGCGCGGGGCCGATGGAACGGTCGGCATCCTGACCGGCACCGATCTGCGCGACCTCGTGGTGCTGGCCGGCCGGCCGGTGAGCGAGCCGGTCGGGCCGCTCGCCCGCTACGGACTGCTGACGCTGGACCGCGACGACCTGCTGTTCAATGCGCTGGTGCTGATGACCAAGCATGCGGTGCGCCGGGTGGTGGTGACGGAGAACGGTGCCATCGTCGGGCTGTTGGGGCAAAGCGACCTGCTGGCGGTGCTGTCCAACCATTCCCAGGTCATCGGGTTGCAGGTGGAGCATGCCACCGACCCCGCCGACCTGCGCCGGGCCAGCCGCGCCATCGTCGAACTGATTCGCACCCTGCATGCCACCGGGGTCAAGGTCTCCTTCATCGCCGATCTGGTGACCGAGCTGAACCGCCGAATCTTCCGCAAGCTGTTCGAACTGCTGGCCCCGCCGGACCTGCTGGCCAACAGCTGCCTGATCGTGATGGGCAGCGAGGGGCGCGGCGAACAGCTGCTGAAGACCGACCAGGACAACGGCCTGATCCTGCGCGACGGCTTCGACTGTCCCGACTTGGCCGACATCGCCGCCGACTTCACCCGCCATCTGGTGGAGTTCGGTTATCCGCCCTGTCCCGGCAACATCATGGTGTCGAACCCCGAATGGACCCGGCCGCTCGCCGGCTACAAGGACGCGCTGTTCAACTGGGTCCATCGCCCGGACGAAGCGGCGCAGATGAACCTCGCCATCTTCTACGACGCCGCTCCGGTGGCCGGCGACGCCACGCTGCTGGCCGAGGCGAAGGACTATCTGCTGAGCCGGTTGCAGGACAACCAGATGTTCTTCACCCAGTTCGCCCGCCCGGCCCTGTCCTTCGACACGCCGAGCGGCCTGTTCGCCGCCCTGTTCGAGCGGCGCCGGGCGGAAGCGGTGGACATCAAGAAGGCCGGCATCTTCCCCATCGTCCATGGTGTGCGCGCGCTGGCGCTGGAAAAGCACCGGGTGGAAACCAACACGGTGGAGCGCATCCAGGTGCTGGCCGAACTGGGGGCGCTGGACCGCAAGATGGCCGCCGATCTGGTGGAAGCCTTCACCATCCTGTCGACCATCCGCCTGAAGGCGCGCGTCGATCTTCCCGATGACGGGCCTGAGGGGGAGGGAGCGGAACTGGCGATCGACAACCTCGTCCACCCGGACCGGCTGGGCAAGCTCGACCGTGACCAGTTCAAGGACTGTCTGGCCCTGGTGAAGAGCTTCAAGGAGCTGATCGCCCACCATTTCCGCCTGAACCATTGAGGCGGCGACCATGGCGCACTCCGATCACACCGACGCCGACCGCCGGGAGCATGTGGCGGTCCATTGCGAGGCGACCAGCTTCGATCCCGAGTCGGCGAGGCCGCTGACCTTCGCCGCCATCCGCATCCGCGGTCCCCGCATCCTGACCGGCAGCGCCCTGCTGCTCCATCCCGGCAGCGACACCGGAATGGCCGAGGCCGGCGACCTGCTGCATGCCTTCATCGGCGGCCGGCCGCTGGTCGGCTATTACCTGGATTTCTCCGTCGCCATGGCGGAACGCCTGACCGGCCGCCCGCTGCCGGAGGAGCGGACGGAGGTGTCGAGCCTTTATTACGACCGCAAGATCCGCAGCCTGTCGAAGCAGGCGGTCGACCTGCGGCTGGACAGTCTGGTCCATGACCTCGACCTGCCGGTGCGGCCCGACGGCGCCTTCGGCATCGCGCTGACTGCAGCGATGGCGTGGCTGCGGTTGACGCAGGATGGGCGCTGAGGAGACGCGGGACGGGTCAGAACCCGATCCGCTCCACCTCGAAGGCACGGTCGTGGGTCAGCGACGGCACCATGCCGCGGGCTTCCGCGATGCGGTCGAGGTCGAGGTCGGCGATGATGAAGCCGACATCGGTGCCGGCATCGGCCAGCACCTCGCCCCACGGCGCGATCAGCAGGGAATGGCCGTAGGTCTGGCGGCCCTTGTCGTGGCTGCCGGTCTGGGCCGGGGCAACGACGAAGCAGCCGGTCTCGATGGCGCGGGTGCGCAGCAGCGTGTGCCAGTGGGCGCGGCCGGTCGGCACGGTGAAGGCGGCCGGCACCGTCAGGATCGACGCCCCCGCCTTGGCCAGCGCCCGATAGAGATAGGCGAAGCGCACGTCGTAGCAGACGCTCATGCCGATGCCGCCCCACGGGCTGGAAGCGACAATCGCCCGTTCGCCCGGCCGGAAGGTGGCCGACTCGCGGTAGGATTCGCCGTCCTTCAACGTGACGTCGAACATGTGGATCTTGTCGTAGGAGGCGACGACCTGCCCCCTGCCGTCGAACAGATAGCTGCGGTTGGCGGCGCGTCCGTCCTCCAGCAGGACATGCAGGGTGCCGCCCAGGATCCAGGCCCCGGTCTCCCGCGCCAGATCGGCGAAGAAGGGAATGCCGGGATGCTCCGCCTCGCTGCGGACGCGCTGCATGGTCTTGTCGCGGCCCTGGACGATCCAGCCGACGTTCTCCGGCAGAGCGATGAAGTCCGCCCCGGCATCGCGGGCACGGCGGACGAGATCGCCCGCCGCCCGCAGGTTCGGCTCAAGCTCCGTGCCGGCATTCACCTGGACGCAGGCGGCCCTCAGCACGCCGGTGCCGGCGGCGCCCCCGCTCACGCGGCGATGCCGAGCAGCGGGTCGAGCTTGCCGGCGCGGTCCAGCGCGTGGATGTCGTCGCTGCCGCCATACGGCTTCCCATCGATGAAGACCTGCGGGACGGTGGTCCGGCCTTCCGACCGCTCGATCATCTCGCTGCGGCGGCCCGGCTGGGCGTAGAGGTCGATTTCCTCGTATGTCACGCCCTTGCCGTCGAGCAGGCTCTTGGCCCGCATGCAGTAGGGACAGAAGGGCGTGGTGTAGATGACGACGTCGGCCATGCCACTGGGCTCCTTTTGAACGTGGAGAAACTATAAGGTCAACCCACGAGGGGCGCCAGACGTTGCAGCCCGCATGCGACGCCGGTCAGCGTCGCCGGCCGTGGCCCTTTTCAAGCGTCAGCGCTGCACCACGCGTGCCAGTGTCAGCACATCGACCCGCGCCGCTCCAGCCCGCAGCAGGACCCGCGTGCATTCCGCCAGCGTCGCCCCGGTGGTCATCACGTCGTCGATCAGCACCAGCCGCTGTCCCGTCACCTGCTCCTTTGCCGACTGTCCCGGCCGCAGGCGGAAGGCGCCCTTGACGTTGCGGTGGCGCCCCTGGCGGTCCAGCCCGCCCTGGGTCGGGGTGGAGCGATGGCGTTGCAGCAGGTCGGGCGTGGCGGGAACGCCGCTGTGCCGTGACAGCGCCTGCGCCAGCAGGGCCGCCTGGTTGTAGCGGCGGCGGAACAGGCGACCGCGGTGCAGCGGCACCGGCAGCAGCCGGTCGGCATCCGCCAGCAGCTCCTTGCCGGCCCGCGCCAGCCAGACGCCATAGGATTTGGCGGCATGGATGCGGTCGCCATGCTTGAAGCCGAGAACCAGCGGCCGGCTGCCGTCGTCATAGGCCAGAACGGCGCGGGCGCGGGCGAAAGGCGGCGGGGCCGCCAGGCAGGCGCCGCACAGCACACCCTCCTGCGCCTCATATTCGAAGGGAAGGCCGCAGCAGGCGCACAGCGGCGGGGCGATGAAGGTCAGCTTGACCCAGCAGGCCGCACACAGGCCGCCCTGCCGGTCCACCGCCTCGCCGCAGCCGAGGCAGCGCGGCGGTAGCAGCGCATCCAGCAGCAGGGCCGCCGCACCGGTCGCGATGCGGCCAAGTCCGGCGAGAGGGCCGGGGAGAGGGGCAGGCGCCTGCATCGGCCGGACCCGTCACTGCAGCATGGCGATGCGCTCGAAGATCACCGCCGTATAGTCGCGCAGCGCCAGATAGATCGCCGGGCCGGTGACGAACAGGATCAGCAGGGTGGCGAAGAACTTCATGTCCTGCTGCAACGACGACTCGTTGATGTTGGTGGCGCTCTGGAACAGCATCAGCCCGGCCGACAGCAATGCCGTGATGCCCAGCGTCGGCAGCGAGATTTTCAGGATGACCATCAGCGCTTCATGACTGACGGAAATAGCCTCGTCGATGCCCATTCCGATGCCTGTCCGGTTTTCCTCCCATTCGGGAGCGGTGCTGTGGAGAAGGTGGCTGGGCTGCGAGTGTAGCACGGTTGTCGCGCCGCCGGGCTGGGGTATAGTGCGGCCATGACAAGCCCCGACAGCATGACCGTCTTCGACCGTGCGCTCGTCCGCCGCCGCCGCGACCGCGCCGTCGCCGAATTCACCGACCACGCCTTCCTGTTCGAGGAGATCGCCGACCGCCTTGCCGACCGGCTGGAGGACGTGATCCGTCCCTTCCCGCTGGCGCTGGACATCGGCTGCCACGACGGGGCGATGGGCCGGATCCTGAAAGGCCGCAAGGGGATCGAACGGCTGGTCGCCTGCGACCTGTCGCCGGATTTCGCCCGTGCCGCCCTTGATCCCAGCAACCCCGCCGTCGCTGCCACCGTCGCCGCCGACGAGGAGTTCCTGCCCTTCGCCCCCGGCAGCTTCGATCTGGCCGTCAGCAATCTCAGCCTGCACTGGGTCAACGACCTGCCGGGCGCCCTGGTTCAGATCCGGCAGGCGCTGAAGCCCGACGGCTTCTTCTGCGCCTCCATGCTGGGCGGCCAGACCCTGGCCGAGCTGCGCCGCTGCCTGTACGAGGCGGAGATGGAGGTGTCGGGCGGCGTCTCCCCCCGCGTGTCGCCCTTCGCCGAGATCAAGGATGCCGGCGGGTTGCTGCAACGTGCCGGCTTCGCCCTGCCGGTGGTCGACAGCGACGTGATCACCGTCACCTATTCCGACGCCTTCGCCCTGATGCGCGAACTGCGCGGCATGGGCGAGACCAATGCCGTTCTGGCGCGCCGCAAGGTTCCGGCAACCCGCTCGATGCTGTTCGACGCGGCCCGGCGCTATGCCGAGCTTTATGCCGAGCCGGACGGGCGCATCCCGGTGACCTTCGAAGTGCTCTATCTGGCCGGCTGGTCGCCGCACGAGAGCCAGCAGCAGCCGCTGAAACCCGGCAGCGGGCAGGTTCCGCTGGGCGACGCGCTGAAGGGCGGCGGTATCCACTGAAACAGGCTGAGGGGCTGGTTTACGCAACCAGCTTCCAGGCCATCCAACCCAGCACCCCGGCGTTCACCAGCATGATCGCCGGGGCGACGCGGGCGACCGCGGTGCGCCAGGTGCGGCCGGCGATATGGCCGGCCAGCCCGACCGCCAGCAGGCTCGGCACCGTGCCGAGCGCGAAGGCCGCCATGCCGAGTGCGCCGGTCAGCGCACTGCCGCTCGCCGCCGCCACTGCGATGGCGCCATAGAGCATCCCGCAGGGAATGAAGCCCAGCGCCACCCCCAGCCCATAGCCGCGCCAGCCCGTCGGGTTGCTAAACAGCGGCCGGGCGAGGCCGGACACCCGCTCGCTCCACCAGCGTTGCACTCCGGTGCTTCCCAGCGACGGCGCCTTGGGCAGCCAGGACAGGACGCCGCGCGCGGCATAGCCGAGGAAGAACAGCGCCGCCAGCGCCAGCAGCGCCACCGACAGCCAGCGCAGTCCCGGCAGCGCCCCGACATGGCCGGCGACCGAGGCCGACAGCGCGCCGATCAGCGCATAGGTCGTCGCCCGGCCGGCGTGATAGGGCAGCACCGCCGCCCCGGTCAGTCGCCGGAACTCCGACATTGCCGACAGCGGCACCCGCTCCAGCCGCGCCGACACCTGGGCCAGCACGAAGGGGCCACACATGCCGGCGCAATGGGTGGTGCCGCCGACCAATCCGGCGGTCAGCAGGGCCAGCAACAGCCCGCCGTCGCGGTCGATGACCACGGCGCACTGGTTCAGTCCGGCATCCAGCAGCGACAGGGCGTCCAAGGCAAAGCCTCTCCGGTTCGGGAACTGGCGGCGATCTTAGGGGGAGGGGATGGCCCCCCCAATGACGTGGGTCAATGGCGGGCGGGCTTGCCGGGGTGTGGGGGAAAGCGACCGCGGGGAGTTCGGCCAGGGAGAGTTCGGCGGGGAATTCCAGTGCCGGTCGCTTAACCCCACGCTTCTACGCCAGCAGGCGGGCGATGGGCGGACGGCTGGGATGGAGGACGACGCCGTCGTCGGCCGGTTCGACCTTCGCGTCGGGATAGGCGGCCAGCGCATATTGCAGGGCCTGGACGAAGCGCGGCTTGAAATGCTTCATCTGGTCATAGCCGGCACCGAACTGCGCATAGAGCGACGGCCAGGAGATCGGCTGCGGCCGGCTCAGCGAATGCAGCCGGTAGGCGAGCCAGACATAGAGGTCGAGGCTCAGAGAGCGGTCCTTCAACTGCCGCACCGCTTCCTCCAGCAGGGGAACCGGATGGTCGCGCAGGGCCTGGAAGAAGGTCTCGTCCAGCTGGACCACGTCGTTCCACAGCGTGCCCTGGCGGTCGTCGCCGAGAGCGTCGTGGAAGATCAAACCGCGCTTGACGATGCCGCCCTTCTCGAAGACGTCGGCGTCCTCGCCGTCCCAGAAGAACTTCAAGGAGCAGGCGGAGATGCGCAGCGACTGTTCGCGGAAGCCGCGGAAGGTCTCGCCGCCGACGCTGATGCCCATCCGGGTCAGCCAGTCGCGCATGGAGCGGCCGAGTTCGACTTCGCGGCGGCCGGTGCGCACCGCCTGGGTTTGCAGATAGATCAGGATCATCCGCGCCCGCGCGCCATAGGGCACGCCGAACAGCTTCATCTTGCCGTTCACCTTCAGCCGGCCCGGTTCGACCAGCAGCGTCACCTGATGGCCGCGCTTTTCCCAGGGCATGTCGTCGGCCAGCTTCTTGTGCGGCAGGCTGGTCAGGCAAAAACCGCTGTAGGTGATGCCGAGATGCTGGTTCTCGTCCGCCAGGATGTCGGCGGCGATGTCCACCAGCGTCCGCTCTTCGGGCCGGACCAGGGCGCGCGCCTTGTCCCGGCCATGCTCGATCACGAGCCTGTGTATGTCGCCCATCGCGCCCTCACCCAGATGTTGTGGCATCCTGGTGAGCGGCGGCCGATGGAGTCAATGTGGGGTTAGGCGACCGTGCTAGTCGACGGTTAGTTGTTAGACTTATTAGTTGAGTCGCCGCTTGTCCCCATGGGGAAACCCCGAGTCGCGCCGCTTTTCCCCACGAATCCGCCGCTTTTCCCCAAGGGGAGCAGGGTGGACAAAGGGGGACGGTCGCTTTTCCCCACGGGCTGCCAGCGACGACTCGCGACGGTTGCGGAGGGACTCGGGGAGCGGCAGGCGGTCGCTTAACCCCACGGACGGGGAACCGGGCGGGAACCTGTCCGTCGGCGATGGCCCCCACCCGCCTCCTGGGCGCGCCCCCTCAATGGCTCATCAGCACCGGAACAGTCATGTGCTGCAACATGAAGCGGGTCATGCCGCCCAGCACCAGTTCGCGGAAGCGCGAACGGCCGTAGGCGCCCATCACCAGCAGGTCGCAGCTTTCGTCGGCGGCCATGTTCAGCAGGGTGTCGCCGGGTTCCACCACGTCGGTGGCGACATGGGTGGCCTCCACGCGGCAGCCGTGGCGGGACAGATGGCGGGCGATGTCGGCGCAGGGCTCGTCGCCCAGGCCGTTCGGGCCGGGCTTCGGATTGGCGGCCATCACCACGACGCGCTTGGCGGCGGTCAGCAGGGACATGGCGTCGCCGATTGCGCGCGCCGCCTCGCGGCTGCCGTTCCAGCCGACCAGAACCCGCTCGCCGATGCTGGAGAAACGACCGGCATAGGGAACGACCAGGAGCGGCCGGCCGCATTCGAACAGAAGATCCGCCGGCTGGGCGACGAGCTGGTCGCGGTCGCGGTCCGGATCGGGCTGGCCGACCACGACCAGATCGGCATAGCGGCCACGCACCGCGGCGGCAATGGTCGGATCGGTTTCCTGCGCCAGCCATTCGGATCGGTCGGTCATGCCGTGCAGGCGCATGACGTCGTCGAAGGCCGCCTGCATCCGGTCCGTCTGGTCCTTGCGGCTCTGGCGGCGGCTTTCACGCAATTCCTGCGGGATTTCGGCTTCGATGTAGCCGGGGAGCACCGTGTCGGTGAAGGCATAGAGCGCGGTCAGGTGCGCATCGCACCGCGCTGCGAGCCGTGCTGCGAGGTCGAGACGCGCTGCGGACGCGGGCGTATCGTCGACGACGACCAGGAAGTCTTTGAGAGCCATGGCGTGGTTCCTGCCCAGAATGGTGATGGTTGCCCGTCATTGGGGGCTTTTCATCATGGGATTTGCGGTAAGGCGGCGCCGAGTCGGGCGACATCCTCGACCTCGTTGTCCCCACTTGCCTTGGCAGTATAAATCCGTGCCTGTTCGCCGATGTCCTTCCATTACAGGGCACAGCCATGCCTTTGCCGCGTTCCTGCACCGCACAAGACCGGTCGTCCGCCGAACATTCGACTTGGGATGCAATCGCAGGCCGCAGACCCCCTGATAACAAACGAAATCCATTCCTCTATTCGCACAGTGAGGAACAGAAAATCAGGATTGTACGTTCGGCGATGGTGCAACCCGCGCTTGAATGAATACTATGATATGCCCATGGATATGCAGCCGTGTCTCCGATGGATGGGCTATAGAAACGTTCAAGCTCTGTTGCACTAAGGCAGCTTTGGTTTTGACGGGCGGGTGACACTTCGCGTAAGTGTTGGGTATCGATTTCCTGATGAGTACCCCACTCTATCCTCGCCATGAGTCCTGATCCCCGAATCACCGCGCTGGCCGACGCTTTATCGGGTGCCACATCCGGCGCGCCGGGGCTCGACGCCCTGCGTCAGATTCTCGACGCCATGACGGTGAAGGTGGCGTTGATGGACCCGCAGCGGCGGCACATCTACGCCAACCGCGCCTATCTGGAGATGATGGGGACAACTCTGGAGAAGGCGGTCGGCACCACCATCGGCGACCTGCTGGGACCGGATCTTCTGCGCAACACCGTCGGGGCGGCCAAGCGCGCGCTGGCGGGCGAAACGGTGCAGACGGAGGGCTGGATCACCCAGGCCGACGGCCAGCAGCGTTACGTCACGCGGCTTCATGCGCCGCACCGGGCGGAAGACGGCGCCATCGCCGGCTATTTCGTCATCCTGCAGGACATGACCGAACGCCGGCAGGTGCAGGACGACCTGTTCCGCCTCGCCTATTACGACCCGGTGACCGGGCTGGCCAACCGCCTGATGCTGCTGAAGCACATGGCGGACTACCGCAACATGGGCGAGCCCTTCACCCTCGTCATCCTGGACATCGACCGCTTCGCGGAAATCCGCAGCAGCATGGGCCAGGGCTTCGCCAACGAGGTGCTGGACGGTCTGGCCCAGCGAATGGCGGCGCAGGCCGCTGCCTTCGACCTGATCGCCCGCGTCAGCGACCATGCCTTCGCCATGCTGGCCGGCGGCGCCTGCGACCGGCCGGTGCTGGAAGGCGCCATCGAGGAGCTGGCGTCGGTGGTGCGCTCCGCCCGCTCCAGTTCGGGCGGCACGGTGTTCCTGTCCGCCAGCATCGGCGTCGCCATCGCGGCGCCGACCCACGAACGTCCCGACGACGTGCTGCGCGATGCCGAGATCGCCACCGCCCGTGCCCGTGAACAGGGCGGCGGGCGGCAGGCCTGGTTCGACCCGGCGATGCACTCCCACGTGGTCGAACAGGTGCGGCTGGAGCACGACCTGCGCAGCGCGTTGGACAGCGGCAGCGACCTGTGGGTCGCCTATCAGCCGATCGTGGAGATGGTGACCGGCGGGCTGGCGGGGTTCGAGGCGCTGATGCGCTGGAACCACCCGGAACGCGGCAACATCCCGCCCGGCATCTTCATCCCCATCGCCGAGAGCACCGGTCTGGTCGTGTCGCTCGGCACCTGGGTGCTGCGGCAGGCCTGTCTGCAGATCGCGGAGTGGCAGGACCGCCGCGAACCGGGCTCCGCCCCGCTGTTCATGAGCGTCAACCTGTCCACCCACCAGCTTTCCGACCCCAATTTCGTCCAGGTCGTGCGCGAGGTTCTGCGCGAAACCGGGGTGGAGCCGTCCTGGATCAAGCTGGAGCTGACGGAAAGTGCTGTCATGGACAAGGCGGAACAGTCGATCCGCCTGCTGCGCGATCTGCGGGCGCTGGGCATCAAGCTGTCGATCGACGATTTCGGCACCGGCTATTCGTCGCTGTCCTATCTGCACAAGCTGCCCATCGACAGCCTGAAGGTCGACCGCTCCTTCGTCTCCGCCATGCACCAGTCGGAGGAAAACCGCGCCATCGTCCGCATCATCATGGATCTGGCGCGTCTGCTGGGCTTCGACGTCATCGCCGAAGGCATCGAGACCAGCGCCGACGCCAACCTGCTGCGGGCGCTGGCCTGCGACTATGGCCAGGGCTACCACTTCGCCCGCCCGCTGCCGTCGGCGGATGCCGGCAAGCTGGTCGGCGGGGACTTGCCGTGGCAGATGCCGCGGTAAGGGTGGCGGTCTGACGCCACCTTCCGTCTTTTACTTCCCCCGAACGAATTTCGGCGTCCCCGCCGTACCGGGCAGCAGGCGGATGGCGTAGGGGCTGGTGCGCATCTGCGCCACCGCCTGGGCGGGGCCGGGCACCATCTCGTGATAGCCGACGATCAGGTCGGCGCCCTTCTGCTGCACGCTGTCGATGGCGACGCCGTAGCCGGCGCTGTCGCGCGGCCCCAGGAACACCGCCACCGCCATCCGCCCGCCGGGCAGGGAGGACGGGGCAGGCTCGCCGACCCTGGCCCACAGTGCCGACCATTCGCCGCTGTCGCGGGCGACGACATAGGCGCGCTCGGCGGCGCTGCTGTGGTCGCCCTGCCAGACGGTGCCGGCCTCCGCCTGCGCCGGCAGCAGGTTGCCGTCGGCACGGTCGTTGCCGCCCTGGCAGGAGGCCAGCAGAAGGGCAGGGGCGAAGAGCAGCGGGATCAGATGCGGGATTGGATGTGGGATCTGGCGGGGACGGGACGGCGGCTTCATGGGACGGTCAGGCGCTCCGCGGCAGGATCGTCTCGACCAGCGACGCCCAATAGCTGGCGCCGGTGGTCAGGATCGCGTCGTTGAAGTCGTAATGCGGGTTGTGCAGACGGCAGGAGGACCCAAGATGCCCGCCATGGCCGAGCCAGACATAGGCGCCCGGCCGCTCCTTCAGCATATAGCCGAAATCCTCCGCCGCCATGGTCGGGTCCGGCGCCCAGACCACATTCTCCTCGCCCACCACTTTGGCGGCGGCAGCGGCGGCGATGCGCGCCTCCGGCTCGCTGTTGACCGTGGCGGGATAGCCGGGGCGGAAGCGCAGCTCCGCCGTGGCACCCAGACCTTCGGCGATGCTGGTGACGAGGCGGCCGAACTGCTCCTGGATGCGGCTGTGGTTCTCTTCGGAGAAGGTGCGCATGGTGCCACGCATCCGCGCGCTGTCGGGGATGACGTTGGCCGCGGTCCCGGCCTCCACCACCGTGATCGACACGACGGCACTCTCGGCCGGGTTGGTGCCGCGGCTGACCAGGCTCTGCGCCGCGGTGACGATGTGGGCCGACACCAGGACCGGATCGATGCCGCGATGGGGCATGGCGGCGTGGGCGCCGTGGCCGGTCACATGGATTTCGAACTGGTTTGCCGCGGCCATCACCGGGCCGGGGTGCACGGCGATCCGGCCGGCCGGCAGTTCCGGCCAATTGTGCAGGCCATAGACCTGCTCGCAGTCGAACTGCTGGAACAGCCCGTCGTCGATCATCCGCTTCGCCCCACCCAGCCCTTCCTCGGCCGGCTGGAAGATGAAGTGGACGGTGCCGTCGAAGTTGCGGGTCTCCGCCAGATAGCGGGCGGCACCCAGCAGCATGGCGGTGTGCCCGTCATGGCCGCAGGCGTGCATCTTGCCGGCATGGCGCGAGGCATGGTCGAAGTCGTTGGCCTCCGGCATCGGCAGCGCATCCATGTCGGCGCGCAGCCCGATGGTCCGGCCGCTGCCGGTGCCCAGCCCCGTCAGCGTGCCGACCACGCCGGTCCCGCCCAGGCCGCGATGCACCGCGATGCCGAACTCCGCCAGCTTCGTGGCGACGATGTCGGAGGTGCGCTTTTCCTCGAACCCCAGTTCCGGGTGGGCGTGGATGTCGCGCCGCCACGCGGTCATGTCGTCCTGGAAGGCGGCGATGCGGTTGTTGATCGGCATGTCTCTGACGTCTGGTTGGAACGGCCGGATGGCGTTCGGGGAAAACCGGGCGAGGAAGGCGGAGGGTCGAGGATCGTACGCTCAGCCGGAAGCGGCCAAATCGGGAACCGCCATTCCGCGCTGGACCGCCGGCCTTGCGGCGACGGTGTCGTGCCAGCGCTTCAGGTTGGGGAACCGCTCCAGCAGTCCGCCGCCCGCCACCGCCGCAGCGGCGATGAAGGGGAAGCAGGCGATGTCGGCGATGGAGTAGGAGGCGCCGGCCAGATGCTCCGCCGTGCCCAGGCGCTCCTCCAGCGCCGCATAGCAACGCATCAACTCGCCCTTGTACAGGTCGATGGCATGGGGGATGCGGTCGGGGGAGCGGGCGGCGAAGCGCTGCATGTCGATGGCGGTGGGGCCGAGGTCGCTGATGCCCAGCATGAACCAGCTCATCGCCTCCGCCCGCTCGTCCTCATCCTCGGGCAGCAGCCGGCCGGTGCGCTCGGCGAAATGCAGCAGGATGGCGCCGGAGCCGAACAGGCGCCGCACCCGGCCGCCCGGAAGCTCCTCCGCCAGCGCCGGGATCTTGGTGATCGGGCTGACCGCCAGGAAGTCCGGCCGCTTGTTCTCGCCGGCGGCCAGATCGACACGGTGGACGGTGTAGGGCAGTCCCAACTCCTCCAGCAGGATGGAGGCCTTGCGTCCGTTGGGCGTGGGAAAGCTGTAGAGCGTGAGCATGCTGCGACGGTCCCTGCGCTCCGTCCGGGGGCGGATCCCCGGGAGCGATGGCGCCAGTCTGGCCGATTTGCGCGGCGAACGCCAGCGACAGCACTTCCGATCCGGGCCTTCCATCCGTCAGGGCTAGAGTGTGATCGCTTCAAGCGGAATCGCTTGAAGCGTGAATCACACGGAAAACCAAAAGCCTGGAGTCTGTCTGGTGCTTCAATAAGCATCAGACAGACTCTAGAACAGCGGGGCGCAGCCGTCCGGCTTCACGATGCGCGTGGCCGACGGCGGGTTGGCCGCCAGCTTCGCCGCCGGGCGGATCGGCCGCCGCACCAGCTCGCCCCCGCAGTTCGGGCAGCGCTCCCCCGGCAGCCGGGCGCGGCAATCGGCGCAGAAGGTGCATTCGAAGGAACAGATATAGGCGTCCGTCGCCTCGGGCGGCAGGTCGCGGTCGCAGCATTCGCAGTTGGGGCGCAGGTCCAGCATGGCACGGTCTCCGGCTCGGGGGGTGCCAGGGAGAATAACGGGCTTCATGCGCCGGGGTGAGTGGCGCTGTTGCCGATGGGCGTCCAAATCCTGCCAAAACGACACGCGCTTCCGTGCCCTCCGGGAGTGGAGGCTACATCGCCTCCGCCCGGCGGCCGAACAGGGCGCGCAGCTTGCGGCCGATGGCGCCGCCCAGCATGCCGTGGCCGCTCCCCGCCTTCGGGAACCAGCCGGGGTCGTCGGTCTGGAAGCGGCGGACGACATGCACGAAGGCATCGACGACGTCGGGGTCGAAATCGCGGCCCGACCGTTCGACGATCCAGGCCATCGCGTCCTCCACCGCCCAGGCGCTGCGGTACTGGCGGCTGGTGATCAGCGCGTCGAACACGTCAGCCACCGCCATGATGCGGGCGCCGATGGGGATGGCGCTGCCGCGCAGACCCTCCTGATAGCCCGATCCGTCGTAGCGTTCGTGGTGGTAGCGCGCGATCTCCGCCGCGATGGACAGCAGCGACCGGCCGCGCAGCGGCACCGCCGCCTCGGCCAGGATGCGGTGGCCGATCTCGGTGTGGCGCTGGATCATTTGCATGTCGATGCCGGTCAGCTCGCCCGGCATCCCCAGCGTCTCGTCCGACACGCTCAGCATGCCGACATCGTGAAGCAGGGCCGCCAGCCCGACCTTCTCGACGAAGTCGGCGTCAAGCTCGTCCCGGAACTTCTCGCGCTGGTGCAGCTCGCGGGCAATGGAGCCCACCAGCTTCTCGATGCGCTGAAGATGGCCGGTGGCGGCGTTGTCCTTGTATTCGGCCAGCGCACCCATCGCCAGGACGGTCGCCTTCTGCGAGGTGTTCAGCTCCTCGATCAGCAGGGCGTTCTCGAAGGCGATGGAGCATTTGTTGCGGAACAGCTCCATCAGCTGCCATTCGCGGGCGGTGCCGTCGTTGCGGCCCTCGACATAGATCATGCCGGTGATGCCGCCGTTGGCGCGCAGGCGCAGCGCGCAGAAATCCGGCTCGATGATCGTCTCGCTGCTGGGCGACAGCCGCTCCAGCGCCGCCTCCACCCGCGGTTCGCCAAGCTCCGCGACCTCCACGTCCTTCCACTTGGCGAAGCGGCCGGTGGAGGCGCGCACGCGGATCTTGCGGTCGCGCGGCAGCGTGTCGCCCTGGATGCACAGAAGCGCATGGTGGCCGATGCCGAGCAGTCCGACGACGCGCGGCAGGATGTTGGGGAACAGCACGTCGGGCGTGCGCATCTCCAGCAGGCCGGTGGTTGCCACCAGCATGCGGGCCAGCCCCTTGCGCCCCGCCGCCAGCGCCTGGAGGCTGGCGAAGGTGCGCAACTGGCCGGCGACGGCGGTGCGCAGTGCGCGCGGCGTCAGTTCCGCCTTGACCCGCCAGTCGCCGACGTCGTTGGCGGCGATGGCCTCATCCTCGCTTCCGGTGTCCGCGCTTCCGGTGTCCGCGCTCCCGGTTTCCGCATCCCGCTCGTCGGTGCAGACCAGGATGCGGGTGCGCTGGTTGCCCAGTTCGCGCCGCAGATAGGCCACCAAGTCCAGCCCCGCCTTCGGGCCTTCCAGCGCGGTCTCCAGCAGGATCAGGGCGGTGTCGGGATGCCGCTGCAGGGCGTCGCGCGCCTCGGCGGCGGAGGTGGCGCCGGTCAGGTCGACCCCGGCACCGTCGATCGACAGTCCCTCCACCGCCGACCGTGCCTTGGCCAGCAGCGACGGATCGGAATCGACGACCAGAACCTTGAACGGTGGTTTGGCGACCGGACCGGCCATCTCCGGCCGTGCATCGTCGTGGAGCATGGCATTCCCAGCGGTTGCGCGTCTGCGGTGCGCGTCCGGCAAAGTAATCCCATTGCCTAATTCATTCAACCGGCGACAAGTGCCGCCAACACCTCCGACGCCAGCAGGCTGGGGTTGACCGGCTTGGAGATCACCCGCGACACGCCCAGCTTGGCGAAGGCGGCGGAGGTCAGTTCGGCCGGCACCTTGTCGTCGATGGCCGACAGGATGACGACCGGCATCTCCGGGCGCAGCGTCCGTGCGGCCTTGATGACCTCGAACCCGTCATGGTCGGGCATGATGATGTCGGTGAGGACGAGGTCGAACTGTTGGACGTAAAGGATGCCGATGGCTTCCGGGGCGCTGGCGCACAGGGTCAGGTCATGGCCTTCGCGGGTCAGGATCGCGCGGATCAGGTTGCGCGTGACCGGATCGTCGTCCACCACCAGTAGCTTGGCCATGCCAGTCCCCGTCGCGTTCATGCCGGGCGCAGGTATAGCGTGAACCCCCGGTTACGCCAGCGGCAAGTTTATGACCCCCCATTGTGCTTATGCGTGTCAAAATGTCACGCGACGAGCAGGGTGGCCTGTGAGAAACGAGCCTGCACCGGCCCGGCGGTCTTGGAATGGTCAGTCCGTTTGGGGTAGTGTCCGCCCGCACCCCACGGACCAACAACGAGCAGACGCAAGACCGATGTTGCTTCCCAACGCCGTCCGCCGATTTGCCGGGGCCGTCTTTGCCGGTTCTGTCGTCTCTTCCATCCTCGCCGCCGGCTTTCTGGCCGCTGGCGTGACCGCTGCGCCGGCCGCCGCGGCCGACCCGCGCCATCTCGGCACCTTCAAGGACTGGAACGCCTTCCTGTTCGAGGAGAAGGGCCAGAAGGTGTGCTACATCTCCAGCCAGCCCAAGAAGTCGGAGCCGAAGGCGAAGCGCGGCGACATCTACACGCTGGTCACCCACCGCCCGGCGGAAAAGGCCCTGGACGTCGTCAGCGTCATCGTCGGCTATCCGTTCAAGAAGGGCAGCGAGGCCGAGGTCAGCATCGACGGCAAGGACTTCAAGCTGTTCACCGACGGCGAGACCGCCTGGGCCCGCGATGCCGACGCCGACCGCGCCGTGACCGCGGCGCTGCGCAACGGCAAGCAGATGGTGGTGAAGGGCGTGTCCGGCCGTGGCACCAAGACGACCGACACTTACAGCCTGTCCGGCGTCGGGCAGGCCTATGACGCCATCAACGAGGCCTGCGGCGTGAAGCGCTGATCGCCGCAGCGGATTACTTGGTCTTTTTGCCTTCGAGTCTTTTGACTCCGCGCGCTCATGGCCCTATGTAATGGGGCCATGAGCGCCTCCAATCATGCTTCCGCCTTCGTTCTGCCGGCGACCGATGCCGACGGACGCAAGAACCTTGTCGGCCTGTCCCGCGAAGAGCTGGAAGCCGAGATGCTGTCGATCGGCCTGGAAAAGTTCCGGGCACGCCAGCTCTGGCACTGGCTCTACCACCGCGGCTCCACCGATTTCGCCGAGATGACCACGCTGGCCAAGCCGGTGCGGGAAAAGCTGGCCGATGCCTACATCGTGGCGCGGCCGACGGTGGTGAAGGATCTGAAGTCGGCGGACGGCACCCGCAAGTGGCTGCTGCGCATGCCCGACGGGCAGGAGGTGGAGAGCGTCCACATCCCCGAAGAGGACCGCGGCACGCTCTGCGTCTCCTCCCAGGTCGGCTGCACGCTGACCTGCCGCTTCTGCCACACCGGCACGCAGCGTCTGGTGCGCAACCTGGACGCGGCGGAGATCGTGGCCCAGGTGATGCTGGCGCGCGACATGCTGGGCGAATGGCCGGCGCCGCCCGACGGGCGCATGCTGTCCAACATCGTCATGATGGGCATGGGCGAACCACTGTTCAATTACGACAACGTCGCCAAGGCGTTGAAGATCGTGATGGACGGCGACGGCATCTCGATCTCCAAGCGGCGCATCACGCTCTCGACCTCCGGCGTCGTGCCGATGATGGAGCGCTGCGGCCAGGAGCTGAACGTGAACCTCGCGGTCAGCCTGCATGCGGTCACCGACGAGCTGCGCGACATCATCATGCCCATCAACCGCAAATACCCGTTGCGCGAGCTGATGGACGCCTGCCGGAACTATCCGGGTCTGTCGAACGCCCGCCGCATCACCTTCGAATATGTGATGCTGAAGGGAATCAACGACACGCCGGCCGATGCGCGGGCGCTGGTCAAGCTGCTGGAAGGCGTTCCGGCCAAGATCAACCTGATCCCCTTCAACGAATGGCCGGGCGCTCCCTATGAGCGGTCGACCGCAAAGGCGATCCAGGTGTTCGGCGACATCGTCAACAATGCCGGCTATGCCAGCCCGGTTCGCACCCCGCGCGGCGAGGACATCATGGCCGCCTGCGGGCAGCTGAAGAGCGCCAGCCTGCGCCTGACCGCCGCCGAACGCGCCGCCATCGCCAACGTCATCGCGGAGAAGGACGCGGCGCTGGTGTCGTAAGGGCGGCTTGCCAGGAAAATCCAAATCCGGATTTTGCAGGCCGCCTGCAACGGAAACCTGCCTCCCCGCCTCGGCGGGGAATCAGGCCGGGAATACGTTTCAATGACCGGGGGCGTTTGTCCGTCCACATTGAAATGCGGCCCGGGTATCCATCTTTCCTGCATATCGAAGACCTTCGCCGAAGTCCTCTCCCCGGGAATTGCGGAGGGCGCCCTGCTGTGACAGGGTGTCGCCACTTTCGCCAACCAGATCTGGTTCCAGCATCGGCATGCCCGCCCCCATCGAGGACATCATCGCCAAGGCGATCAAGGATGCCGACAAGTCCTTCTTCAATGAGGATTATGCCAAGCAGGCGAAGGCGGTGACCGCCGCCCTGAAGAAGGCGGGGTACGAGGTGGCGCCGGTGAAGCCGCCGCCGGGGCTGGTCGAGTGGGCGAAGGACAACATTCCGTTCGGTCGTCTTCGTCCCGCGGAATTGATTACACAGATGTACTCGATGATGGTCGAGAACGTGCGCCGCTTCGACAAGTAGCGCAAGCGCAAGCGCGGCGGTCCCGGACTGTCCTCATTGGCTGGTATTACCACAGGACCCGAAGGCCGTTTCTTTTCAGCCACTTCCCGCGCTGCGCCAAAATCGTCACACCAGCACTTTCGGCCACCCCCCGCCGTTGACTCGGATGCTGCGTGAGCGTAATTCATTGCGCCAACCAATAGGACGGGACAGCCGTCTCAAAAGGGCACGCACCACCCAGCCGCCGCGGCAATCGTCATGTTGCGCCGCGTCCGGCCGCGAACAGAGGACGACGCAATGGCAAACGGCAGCGGTCGGCCGCTCTCCCCGCACCTTCAAGTCTACAAACTCCCGTTGACCGCAGTCATGTCCATCACGCACCGCATCACGGGCGTGGGGCTGGCTGTGGGCACACTTCTGCTGGTCTGGTGGCTGGTCGCCGCCGCTGCCGGTCCGGAAGCGTTTGCGCGCGCGCAGGGCTTCATTGGCTCCTTCTTCGGCCTGCTGCTGATGTTCGGCTGGTCGGCGGCGCTGTACTACCACCTGTGCAACGGCATCCGCCATCTGGTCTGGGACGCCGGCAAGTCGTTCGAGCTGACCGATGCCGACCGCAACAACAAGGTCGTCCTCGGCGCGACGGCAGTGCTGACCGTGCTGACCTGGATCGTCGGCCTGGCCGTGTGGTGAGGAGATAAGACATGGCGTCCAATAGCAAGACCCTCCGCTCGCCGTTGCAGGTCGCACGCGGTCTGGGTTCCGCCAAGCATGGCACCGAACATTGGTGGTCGCAGCGTCTGACCGCGATTGCCCTGGTCCCGCTGACCGTCTGGTTCGTCTTCGGCGTCATCCGTCATCTGGGTGCCGATCACGCCGCCTTCATTGCCTGGATGAAGTCGCCCTTCTCGGCCGTGATGATGATCCTCACCGCCGTGGTCACCTTCCACCACGCCCAGTCCGGGCTCCAGGTGGTCATCGAGGACTACGTGCATGCCGAATGGCAGAAGATGGCGCTGATCATCGGCGTCAAGTTCCTGTCCTTCGCCCTGGCGGCGGCCTGCGTGCTGGCCGTCGTGAAGATCTTCATCGGAGCCTGACGACCATGGCGACCGCCTACAACATCATCGACCACACCTATGACGTCGTCGTCGTCGGCGCCGGCGGCGCCGGTCTGCGCGCGACCTTCGGCATGGCCGAAAAGGGCCTGAAGACCGCCTGCATCACCAAGGTGTTCCCGACCCGCTCGCACACCGTGGCGGCGCAGGGCGGCATCTCGGCCGCTCTCGGCAACATGGGCGAGGACGACTGGCGCTACCACATGTACGACACCGTGAAGGGGTCGGACTGGCTGGGCGACCAGGACGCCATCGAGTACATGTGCCGCGAGGCCATCCCGGCGATCATCGAGCTGGAGCACTATGGCGTGCCCTTCTCACGTACGCCGGAGGGCAAGATCTATCAGCGCGCCTTCGGCGGCATGACCGCGCAGTACGGCAAGACCCAGGCCTATCGCACCTGCGCCGCCGCCGACCGCACCGGCCACGCCATCCTGCACACCCTCTACCAGCAGTCGCTGAAGCATGAGGCGGAGTTCTTCGTCGAATACTTCGCGCTCGACCTCATCATGGAGGACGGCGTCTGCAAGGGCGTGCTGGCCTGGAACCTGGACGACGGCACGCTGCACCGCTTCCGCGGCCAGCTGGTGGTGCTGGCGACCGGCGGCTACGGCCGCGCCTACTTCTCGGCGACCTCGGCCCACACCTGCACCGGCGACGGTGGCGGCATGGTGCTCCGCGCCGGCCTGCCGCTGCAGGACATGGAGTTCGTGCAGTTCCACCCGACCGGCATCTACGGCTCCGGCTGCCTCATCACCGAGGGCGTGCGCGGCGAGGGCGGATACCTGACCAACTCCAACGGCGAGCGCTTCATGGAGCGCTATGCCCCGTCGGCCAAGGATCTGGCGTCGCGCGACGTCGTGTCCCGGTCGATGACCATCGAGATCCGCGAAGGCCGCGGCGTGGGTGAGCACAAGGACCACATCCACCTGCACCTGGAGCATCTCCCGCCGGAGATCATCCACCAGCGCCTGCCCGGCATCGCCGAGACGGCCAAGATCTTCGCCGGCGTGGACGTCACGAAGGAGCCGATCCCGGTTCTGCCGACCGTCCACTACAACATGGGCGGCATCCCGACCAACGTTCACTGCGAGGTGCTGTCGCCGACCGCTTCGAACCCGGATCAGGTGGTGCCCGGCCTGATGGCCATCGGCGAGGCCGCCTGCGTGTCGGTGCACGGCGCCAACCGCCTGGGCTCCAACTCGCTGCTCGATCTGGTGGTGTTCGGCCGTGCGGCCGCCATCCGCGCCGCCGAGATCGTCCAGCCGGGCAAGGCTCCGTCGGTCAAGCCCGACAGCTGCGACAAGGCGCTGGAGCGGTTCGACCGCATCCGCAACGCCAAGGGCTCGATCAAGTCGGCCGACCTGCGGCTGGACATGCAGCGGACGATGCAGAACAACTGCGCTGTCTTCCGCACCGGCGAGGTCCTGGACGAGGGCGTCAAGAAGATCGACGCGGTCTATGCCAAGAAGGGCGAGATCGCCATCTCCGACCGTTCGCTGGTCTGGAACTCCGATCTGGTCGAGGCGCTGGAACTGGACAACTTGCTGGGCCAGGCGGTCGCCACCCTGCACTCCGCCCAGAACCGTCCGGAAAGCCGCGGCGCCCATGCCCGTGAGGACTATCCGAACCGCGACGACGAAGGCTGGATGAAGCACACCGTCATCTGGGTCGCGGACAATGGCGAGACGAAGATCGATTACCGCCCGGTCCACATGTACACGCTGACCGATGAGGTCGAGGTCTTCCCGCCCAAGGCCCGTGTGTACTAAGGCCCGCCGGATAAAGGAAATCAGCCATGGTTGAATTCAACCTGCCAGCCAACTCCAAGGTCGGCGTCGGCAAGACCGTCAACGTCGCGAGCGGCGCCAAGCGGGCCAAGACCTTCAAGATCTACCGCTGGAACCCGGACGACGGCCAGAACCCGCGCGTCGACTCCTATGTGGTCGACCTCGACAAGTTCGGGCCGATGATCCTCGACGCGATCATCTACATCAAGAATCAGGTCGACAGCACGCTGACCTTCCGGCGCTCCTGCCGCGAGGGCATCTGCGGGTCGTGCGCGATGAACATCGACGGCACGAACACGCTGGCCTGCCTGAAGGCGATTGACGAGGTCCCGGGCGACGTCAAGATCTACCCGCTGCCGCACATGCCGGTGGTGAAGGATCTGGTCCCCGACCTGAAGCACATCTACGCCCAGCTCGCCTCGATCAAGCCGTGGCTGCAGTCGCAGTCGCCGGCCCCGAGCCGCGAGCGGCTGCAGTCGCCGGAGGACCGCGCCAAGCTGGACGGCCTCTACGAGTGCATCCTGTGCTTCTGCTGCTCGACCTCCTGCCCCAGCTACTGGTGGAACGGCGACCGGTATCTCGGCCCGTCGATCCTGCTCCAGGCCTATCGCTGGATCGCCGACAGCCGTGACGAGATGACGGGCGAGCGCCTCGACAACCTCGAGGATCCGTTCCGTCTCTACCGCTGCCACACCATCATGAACTGCACCAAGGCGTGCCCGAAGGGTCTGAACCCCGCCAAGGCCATCGCCGAGATCAAGAAGCTGATGGTTGCGCGCCGCTGATCGCTGATAAGCGTTTGCGACATGGAAAAGGCGCCCCTTCGGGGGCGCCTTTTTCGTTTTTGGTGCTTAGACGAAATCCGGGTCGGTCGGGCGCGACGGCGGAAGGTCGTTGCCGGGAGCCGGGCTGTCGGTGGTGCCGGGGCCGCCGGGATTGGGCAGGTCGGGGTTGTCGGTGCCCGGCAGATCGACGCCGGGAATGTCCTCGTGCGGGCCGGGGAATGGGCCGGAGGAGACGTTGGGCGGGGCGGCGCTGAGGCCGGGATCGGTGATCGGCATGAGGTAACTTCCCTCCGTCGGTGGATTGCGGTTGCTCGCTCTCCCCTATCAACGGCCGAAGCCGCAATCCGCTCCATCGCACGGGACGATTGCGTGCGCACCGGTTGACCGATGGCGGCGAGGGGGTATGCTCTCCGGGAGATCACCAACGACGACGAACCACGAATGGGCGGTGCCGGCCGGCGGCGCCCAGCGTACGGACACATTCTAGGGAAGGACCAAAATCATGGGCGGCATGGCAGGCCAGGCGTGGAGCTGGATCCAGGGCGAGTGGGTGGAAGGCAACCCGCCGATCGTCGGACCGCTGTCCCACACGCTGTGGCTCTCTTCGACGGTCTTCGACGGCGCGCGCGCCTTCCAGGGTGTGGCCCCCGACCTGGACCTGCACTGCGCCCGCGCCATCCGGTCCGCCCAGGTGATGGGGCTGGAGCCGATGGTCACCGCCGGCGAGATCGAAGAGCTGTGCTGGGACGGCATCCGCCGTTTCTCCAAGGACGCCGAACTGTACATCCGTCCGATGTTCTACGCCGACGACGGCTTCGTCGCCCCGGCGCCGGAGAGCACGCGCTTTGTCCTGTCGATCTACGAGGACCCGCTGCCGCAGCCGACCGGTTTCGCCGCCTGCATATCCACCCGCCGCCGGCCGATCCCGACCATGGCCCCGACCGAGGCCAAGGCCGCCTGTCTCTACCCCAATGCCGGGCTGGCGCTGACAGAAGCGCGCAAGCGCGGCTTCCAGAACGCCATCATGCTGGACGTCATCGGCAATGTGGCGGAGTTCGCCACCTCCAACATCTTCATCGCTAAGAATGGCGTCGTGAGGACGCCGGTGCCGAACGGCTGTTTCCTGAACGGCATCACCCGCCAGCGCGTCATCGGCTTGCTGCGCAACGACGGCGTGACGGTGGAGGAATGCACCCTGACCCCGCAGGACGTTCTGGAGGCAGAAGAGGTCTTCTCCACCGGCAACCACGCCAAATGCGTACCGGTGATCAAGGTGGAGGACCGCAGCCTTGCGGCGGGACCGCTGTTCCAGCGGGCACGGGCGCTCTATTGGGAATATGCGTTCCGCTGATCTATAGCGTCGTGCGTTTAATGTGAAACGCACGACGCTATAACTTTATGTTTGGCGATCGGATTCACGCTTCAAATCGAGTCCGATTTTTACGCGATCCGATCGAGCAGCGCCACCGCCGCCCGGCGGTGATGGGTCAGCGTGGCGGCCAGCCGGGCCAGCCATGCGTCGGTCCGGCAGCTTGCGGCGGTCAGTGCGCCGCGACGCCGGGCGGTGGCAAGCCGTACTTCCGCCGCGAGCGTGCTGTGCAGGCGGAGCGTTGCAGCGCGTTTGATCGCGTTGGCGCGGCTTGGGCCGCCAAGCAGAGCGGAGCGAAGCTCCTGCTTCGGCGGCTTGGCGTCATGGGTGCGGTGAAGGCTGTCCAAGTGGGCGGCACGGTCCATGGAATGGACGGTACCGCCTGTCGGGATGCACAGTAAAGGGAAAATTTCCTAGGACTGGACGGTGACCGTGGAGGCGTTTGCCCCCACGGTCACTGGCTTGCCCAGATGATCCGCGCCATCCAGGCGACGTCCGACAGCGGGATGCTGCGGTCGGGGTGGGCCCGGTTGATCGACAGCAGTTCGATCTTGGTCGCCGTCTCGCGGATCAGCTGCTTGGCCATCACCTCGCCGCCCTTGGTGCGGACGACGACGCGGTCGTTGCGGCGGATCTGCGCGGCAGGCGAGACGATGATGGTGTCGCCGTCGCGATAGACCGGCTCCATGCTGTCGCCGGAGATCTCCAGCGCATAGGCATGCGGGTCGCCCAGGCTGGGAAACAGCAGCTCGTCCCAGCCGCTGCCGGCGGGGAAGCCGGCATCGTCGAAATAGCCGGCCGACCCGGCCTGGGCATAGCCGATCACCGGAACCCGTTGCAGCGGGGTGGTGCCGGCGCCGTCGCCGACCAGCGACACGAATTCCGACAAGGAAGCGCCGGTGGCGTCCAGCACCTTGGAGATGCTTTCCGTCGACGGCCAGCGCAGCTTGCCGTCGTTGGTGGTGCGCTTGCTCTTGTTGAAGGTGGTCGGGTCCAGTCCGGCGCGCCGCGCCAGCCCGGAGGCGGAGAGCCCGTGCTGTGCCGCGAGGCGGTCGATGGCCCGCCAGATGTCCGTATGTTTCAGCATGGGACGATAATCTCATAAAGCGGCGACAGCGTCCCTAGGAACTTTTTCATAAAACCATTGACCGCGGGCAGTGGGCGGAACATAACGCAAACAGAAGGCGCGGCCGCGAAGCAGGTCCGGCGCCTTCCTTTTCAAAAAATCCGAAGCCGCAAGGAGACCAGCATGCTGCGTCCGGCCGCCCCCGCTTTGCCAGCAACCAGCGTTTCCCGGACCGTTCCGCTGAAGCCGGAACCCTACAGCGTCGAGGGCGAACCCTTTGCCGACGCGGAGGAGGCGTGGTTCTGGGCAGTACAGGCGCATGACGCCAAGGCGGCCGGGGCGCGGGTCATCGCCGGCTGCGGGCAGGTCGCGCGACCCTGCGAGCCGCAGGACCTTCTTCAGGTGATCGACCGCCTGTACCGGGCGCGCAAGCTGGTGCGCGACCACCTGCATGTGCTGGTCCATTACGGCCGCCGCCAGAGCGCGCCGGAACCGGACCGCTTCCGCGAACAGCGGGCCCATTCGCTGTGGCAGGAGGCGTTTACCGTGATCGCCCCGGCGCTGCGCAAAAAAGGCATTGCGCGATGAGCGCCACCCCCTGGACCGCGGCCTGGATCATCTATCGGGGCGATTCACCTCTGTGGTGGCTGCGGTTGCTGAAGCCGGGCTTCCGCCACTGTCTGGCCCTGCTGACCGACGGTCGGCGCTGGGTGGCGGTCGATCCGCTGGCCGGCTTCACCGACATCGCGGTGCTGGACCTGCCCGCCGACTTCGACCTGCCGGGCTGGTACCGCGCCCAGGGGCTGACGGTTGACGCCGCCCCGCTGCGCCGCCCGGCCGGCACCGCTCCCTGGGGGCCCTTCACCTGCGTCGAGGCGGTCAAGCGCCTGATCGGCCTGCGCGCCCGCCGGGTGCTGACCCCCTGGCAACTGCACCGCCATCTGACTGGAGGAGACCGCGCATGCCCGCATCCGCAGCCGTGAAACCGCCCGCCCGGCGGAAGGGTGACCTGTCGGAACCGGAAGCCCTGCTGGACCGCTACCGCGTCGCCCGCGACCGGCGCGGCGTGTGGGAAAGCCATTGGCAGGAATGCTACGACCATGCGCTGCCCAACGGGCGGCCCTTCCGCGGCGGCGGCACGCCGGGCGAACGCCGGGTCGACCGGCTGTTCGACGGCACCGCCCCCGATGCGGTGGAACAGCTGGCCGCCAGCCTGCTGTCGGAACTGACGCCGCCCTGGTCGCGCTGGTTCGGCTTCCAGCCCGGTCCCACCCTGACCGGAGCGGAGCGCGACCGTGTCGCTCCGCTGCTCGACCGTGCCGCCGGCATCGTCCAGGCGCATTTCGACCGCTCCAACTTCGCGGTGGAGATTCATCAGTCCTTCCTCGACCTCGTCGCCGTCGGCACCGCCAGCCTCTTGATGGAGGAGGCCGCCCCCGGCGCCCCGTCCAGCCTGCGCTTCACCGCCGTGCCGCTGGCCGAGGCGGTTCTGGAGGAGGGGCCGGACGGACGGCTCGACGCCACGTTCCGCCGCAGCGAGGCGACGCTGGCCCAGATCCTCCAGCGCTTTCCCGGTGCCGACCTGGCGGACGAGGTGCGGAAGCAGGCGGCCGGGGATCCCGACAGCCGTTTCCCCCTGGTCGAGGCGGTGCTGCCCGACGGTACGGCCTATCGCTGGGGCGTGGTGCTGGACAGCGGGCTGGCCGAGCCGTCCTGGCTGGCGCAGGGGCGCTTCGCCCAATCGCCCTTCGTCAATTTCCGCTGGCTCAAGGCGCCCGGCGAAACCTATGGCCGGTCACCGGTGATGAAGGCGCTGCCCGACATCAAGACCGCCAACAAGGTGGTGGAGCTGGTGCTGAAGAATGCCTCCATCGCCGTCACCGGCATCTGGCAGGCCGACGACGACGGGGTGCTGAACCCCACCACCATCCGGCTGGTGCCCGGCACCATCATCCCCAAGGCGGTCGGGTCCGCCGGCCTGACGCCGCTGGCCAATCCCGGCCGGTTCGACGTGTCGCAGCTGGTGCTGGACGATCTGCGCGGCCGCATCCGCCATGCGCTGCTGGTCGACCGGCTGGGGCCGGTGGAGTCGGCGCGGATGACCGCGACCGAGGTGCTGGAACGCTCGGTCGAGATGGCGCGGCTGCTGGGCGCCACCTATGGCCGCTTGCAGGCGGAGCTGATGACGCCGCTGGTGCTGCGGGCGGTGTCGATCCTGCGCCGGCGCGGCGAGATCCCCGACATCACGGTGGACGGCCGGCTGGTGGAGTTGCAACACCGCTCCCCGCTCGCCCAGGCCCAGGCCCAGCGCGACGTGCAGGCGACCCTGCGCTGGCTGGACAGCGTCAAGGCGCTGGGGCCGGAGGCGGAGGCCACGGTGGATGCAGCGGCGACCGCCCATTGGCTGGGCGAGGCCTTCGGCGTGCCGGCCAAGCTGATGCGGGCGCAGGTTGCCGGCGCCGGGCTGGACGCCGGAACGGGTGCCGGTGGCTCCAATGGCTGACCGCCCGACGATCGAGCAGGCCGGCTGGGACTGGCTGGAAGCGACGCTTCCCGCCGATCCGCAAACTGCCGCGGCAGCGGACGCCGACCCGGCGCCCAGCTTCGCCCGCTGCTTCGCCGGAAGCGACGGAGGGCGGGTGCTGGCGGTGCTGCGGGCAATGACGCTCGACCGCGCGCTGGGTCCCGACGCGCCGGAAGCGGCGCTGCGTCACCTCGAAGGACAGCGCCAGCTGGTCGCCACCATCCTCGCGCTGGTCGCGCGGGGGCGTGCCGGCTGACCGGCGGTTCTGCCGCCCCTTTTTTCCCCTTCCTTGCAGGAGTTGATGATGGCCGACACTCTGCTGACCGAATCCGCCGCTGCCGCCGACACGGTCCCGCCGCTGCCGGTTCCGGAGAAATTCCGCGATCCCAAGACCGGCGCACTGCGGGTCGAAGCCCTGCTGAAATCCTATCTGGAACTGGAGCGCCGCCTGTCGTCGCAGGGCCAGTCCAGGCAGGCACCGCCGGACACCGCGTCCGGGTTGCCTCCGCAGGCCGCTTCCTTCGATTTGGCCAGCTTCGATTTGACCGCGCTCGACCCGGCACAGCGTCGCCGGCTGCTGGGCGCGCCGGAGACGCCGGACGGTTACAGCATCGCCTGCGACCATGGCCTGTTCCAGCCCGACCCGGAAATCAACGGCCGCCTGCACGAAGCCGGCTACACCGCGGATCAGGCGCAGCTTCTCTATGATCTCGCCGCCGAGCGGATGGTGCCGCTGATCCAGACCATGGCCGCCGAATTTCAGGCGGAGCGCGAGGTCGAGCGGCTGGTCTCCCGGTTCGGCGGAGAGGAGCGCTGGCGCGAGGTGTCGCGGCAGCTCCTGGCCTGGGCCGGCAAGACCCTGCCGCCGGCTGCGGTGGAAGGGCTGGCGACCACCTACGAAGGTGTCATGGCGCTCTATGCGATGATGACCGGCAGCGAGCCGGCGGCGCTCTCGATGGCCGGCAACCGCGCGGGCGGCAGTGAGGGCGAGGTGGAATTGCGCACCCTGATGCGCGACCCGCGCTATTGGCGGGATCGCGATCCTGCGGTGATTGCCCGCGTTACCGAAGGCTTCCAGCGCCTTTATCCCGGCCAGGGGTGAGGTGAAGCGGTGCTGGCCGTTCTCCCCCGCCGCTCGCTGTCCGGCGGGGGAGTGGCAGGGGGGACCGGAAGGCGGAGCAGAGACAAAGCGTCGCAGCATGCAACCTTCGTATGGGTTGGACAGACGTATCTTGCGCGTGCGAAGAAAAATTGCGTTGCACGACTGAAACGAAGTCGTCACCTTCCCTTTCACATGACTAACCGTCCGTTTATCGAACGGACCAGAGAGCGACGCCAGGGCCGATGACGCTGCGCCGCAAGATCCGCTGGCTGACCTGGATCGGCCTGATCGGCTGCCTGATGGCGGCGATCCCCGCGCTCTACCTGCTGCGGCAGGGCATGATCGCCGAGCGGGGCCAGCTTGCCGCCGCCCTGGTGGAGTCCGCCGGGCTGCTTCTGCAGGATCTGGAACGATCGGCGGCATCGGGTGCGATCTCCGGCGACGAGGCGCGCGACCGGGCGCGGACGGCCCTGCTGGCCCTGTCGGCCAAGCCCTTTCATGTCAAACTTTTCACGGACGGCGTCGTCCCGCCGAACTGGCCGGCCATCGACCGCGCGGTGACGGCGGAGGGGCGCTTCGAAGCCTGGGGCTGGGCCATCGCCGCCGCCGGCGACATCGGCGACCTCGACCGCGATTTCCTGATCGAGGCGTCGGGCTTCCTGCTGTTCCTGGCGGCGTTGCTGGTGCTGAGCTGGCCGGGATCGCTGTTCCTGTCGCAGCATGTGGTCGGGCCGCTGGAAGCGCTGTCGGACCGCATGCGCCTGCTGACGGAGGGGCGGACCGATATCGACATTCCCGGCCGCGAGCGCTGCGACGAATTCGGTGCGATGGCCCGCGCCATGGAGTTCTTCCGCCGCGCCGCCATCGCCCTGATCGAACGGGACGAGCGGCTGGCCGGCATCATGAACAATGTCGGCGAGGCGATCCTGCTGGTCGACGGCCGCGGCCGCATCGAGGAACACAACCCCGCCGCCGTCGCCCTGTTCGGCGTGCCTGCCGGGGAACTGCGCGGCCGGCCGCTGTCCAGGCTGTTCGCCGCCGCCGACCGGGCGCGGATCGATGCGCTTCTGGCCGGAATGGCTGCCGACACCGGCGTGCCCGAGCCGGTGCGGGAGGAGGCGCTGGGGATCGAACGTGCCGGAAGCGGCGAGCGGATCGAGGCGTCGCTCAGCGTGTCGCCGCTGGTGGTGCAGGGGCGGCGCGGCTTCGTCTGCGCGCTGGCCGACGTGACCGAGCGGGTGCGTCACGAACGCGAACTGATGCGGCTGGCCACCCGCGACCGGCTGACCGGCCTGCCCAACCGCGCGATGATCGAATCGCTGCTGGAAGCGGCGGTGGAGCGCAGCTGCCGTTACCGGCGCCCCTTTGCTGTGCTGTGCCTGGACCTGTCGCGCTTCAAGCTGATCACCGACACGCTGGGCCATCAGGCCGGCGACGCGCTGTTGCAGGAGGTTGCGCAACGGATCGTCGCCTCGGTGCGCGCCGCCGATCTGGTCGGCCGCATCGGCACCGACGATTTCGCCGTGCTGCTTGAGGAAATCCGCGACGCCGACGAGGCGGCGGCGATTGCCGGGCGCATCCTGGACGCCTTCGACGCGCCGGTCACCCTGCCGGGCTGCGAGCATTACGTCCGGCCGGCGGTCGGCATCGCCGTCTACCCGACCGATCTCGCCGGGGTCGGCGCCGCCGAGGGACACAGGGACGGCGACGATCCGCAGGCGCTTTTGCGCGCGGCCGAGACGGCGCTCTATGCCGCCAAGCGGATGGGTGGACGCCGCCATGCCTTCTTCCGTCCGGAACTCGCCGAACAGGCGCGGCGTCAGCTGGCGCTGGACGGCGATCTGCGGGCGGCGTTGGCGCTGAAGCAGTTCCGCCTGCATTACCAGCCGAAGGTGTCGCTGATCGATTACTCGCTGGAAGGGTTCGAGGCGCTGCTGCGCTGGGAGAAGCCGGGGCAGGGGCAAACTCAGGGAACCATGATCCCGCCCGGCGAGTTCATCCCGGTGGCCGAGGAGACCGGCTTCATCGTCCCGCTCGGCGACTGGGTGCTGGACGAGGCCTGCCGCCAGATGCGCGAATGGCTCGATGCCGGGATGGAGCCGGTGCCGGTCGCCGTCAACATCTCGCCCAAGCATCTGCGCAACCGCAGCGCCGAGGATTTCCGGCGCATCATCGACCGCCACGGCCTGCCTCCCGGCCTGATCGAACTGGAGATCACCGAAGGCGCGGTGATGCAGGATCTCGATCATGCGCTGGCGGTGCTGGCGGCGTTGAAGGCGATGGGGATCCGGGTCGCGGTGGACGATTTCGGCACCGGCCACTCCAGCCTGAGCTACCTGAAGCGGTTGCCGATCACCACGCTGAAGATCGACCGCTCCTTCATCAACGGCGTGCCGAACGAGCGCGAGGACGCCGGCATCGTCTCGACCATCATCGCCATGGCCGACATGCTGGGCCTGCATGTGGTCGCCGAAGGGGTGGAAAAGACCGAGCAGGCCAACTTCCTGCGCCACCACAACTGCACCCAGGTCCAGGGCTGGCTGACCGGCCGCCCGGTGCCGGCCGACGCCGCCTGCCATCTGCTGATGGAGCGTCTGCGGCAGATGGCGGCGTTAGGGGCTGCCTGACACCGGCACCGCCTTGCGCCGCGGGCGGGTAACCGTCAGTTCGGCCAGGGTGACCGGGCGGAAATTCCAGACATCGACGCCGACGTCGATCTGCCGGGGCTGCGGCTTCAACTGGCCATGGCTGTGGCCGTGCAGGTTCAGCGCCTTGCGGTGCATGCCGTTCCAGGTGCGGAAGGCGTAATGGCACATCACCAGATCGATGCCGTCCAGCGTCAGTTCGGCGTAATGCCCGACGCTGGCCCAGCCGGGCAACGCCAGCGTTTCCGGGCCGTCGTTGTTGCCGGCGATCAGATGCTTGGTGCCGTTCAGCCGGCCGAGCAGGGCAGCCATGGCGTCGGGCTTCATGTGCAGGGCGAAATCGCCGAGGTGCCAGACCTCGTCGCCGGGGCCGACGGTGGCGTTCCAGTTCGCCTCCATCGCCGCGTCCATCTCGGCGGTGGACTCGAAGGGACGGCGGAAACGGCCGCGGGCGCCGCCATGGCCGAAATGGGTGTCGCTGGTGAAGTATACGGTCATCGACCGGTCAACGCCGGCGCGCCGCCGGCGGTTCCCGCAATTGGGATCCTCCGTTGGGCGCGCCGCCGGATCCCAACTCAGTGCTTGTGATCGCCTGCCGCCGGGTCGAGGAAGCGGTGCAGGTGGACGATGTAGTAGCGGGTGTGGGCGTCGTCGATGGTCTGGCCGGTGGCGCCGCGCCATGCCTTGTAGGCGTCCTCATAGCTCGGGAAGATGCCGACGATGTGCAGCTTCGACGGATCGACGAACTGGTCCGAGTCCGGACGCACGAGTTCGCCGCCGAACACGAGGTGGAGGAGCTGTTTGTCGGGCATGGCGGGGTCCTTATAACCGGGGTGATTGGGGAGTTCTGGCTGTCTTTGCGCCGGCAGGCCGGCTGATGCGTCGCATTCTCATATCCGTCGTCCGGGCGGCGCTTCAAGCCTGTTGACACATCCACCGACCTTTGCCACCACGGGACCGCGGCGTTTTCAGGATCAGGATAAAGAATCCGTCCATTTGCCGCAGATGACGGGGGCCGGAAACATGGCCGAACACTGCGAGGATCGAGCGATGGCAAGTGGTCATACCGCGACTCGGGAGAAACATCGGCGGGAGCTGCGGGTCTGGGACCTGCCGACCCGCCTGTTTCATTGGGCGCTTGTCGCCGCGGTGACGGTCGCGATTCTGTCGGCCGAGCTTGGTGTGCTTGCCGTTCATATGTTGGCAGGCGAAACAGTTTTGATTCTTGTGCTGTTTCGGCTGGTCTGGGGCGTGGTGGGCAGCCAAACCGCCCGCTTCGCCGAGTTCGTGAAGGGACCGGGGGCGATCCGGGACTATCTGAAGCGCTCCCGCACGGGTGGGGAAGCCACCTTCACCCTGGGCCACAACCCGCTGGGTGCGCTGATGGTGGTGGCGCTTCTGCTGGTGCTGCTGGTTCAGGCGGGCAGCGGCCTGTTTACCAGCGACGACATCCTGGTCGACGGTCCGCTGGTGCCGCTGGTGTCCGGCGCCACGGTGGCGCTGCTCAGTTCGCTGCACCGGCTGCTCGCCAACGGCATTTTCGTGCTGATCGGGCTGCATGTGGCCGCCGTGTTCTTCTATCTGCTGGTCAGGAAGGACAACCTGATCCGCCCCATGCTCACCGGTCGCAAGCCTCTGCCGGCTCGGCTGGCGGCGACGGAGCCGCGCCGTGCCCCGGCGGCGCTGGCGCTGGCGATCCTGGCGGCGTCCGCCGGACTGGTCTTCCTGGTGCTGCGCGCCGCCGGCTGAAGCCGCCAGCCGGTCCTGCCGGGCTGGAAGCTACGATATATGCCGTTGGTTGTGTGCGACAATGCGCCGTCTGGGGCTCGACGCCTTCCAGTCTAGAATGACTCTAGATTGATCCGCACAAAACGCCACGAAACCAATGATGCCGGCCCGATTTCCCGGATCGATCGACCTTTGCCTGGATGAAGCTTCAGGTTGCGGTGGGATATCGGCCGGCCGGGGGACCGCCAGTCATGCACGCACACACCGGATACCGGCCGACTGCCGGATTGAAAGGCCTTCTGGTCGCCGCCACCGCCGCCTTGGGCATCCTTGCCGCCACCGCCGGCACCGCGCCGGCCGCCGATCCGTCAGTCGCCAATCCGCCGGCTGCGGGCGGCGACGCCCTGATGGGCCGCGCGCGCGAGCTGTTCAAGCCGCTGCCCGCCACCCTGCCCGTGGTCCGCAACAACGCGGTCACCCGCGAGAAGATCGAACTGGGCAAGATGCTGTTCTTCGATCCGCGCCTGTCGGCCAGCGGCATCTTCTCCTGCAACAGCTGCCACAATCTGGGGCTCGGCGGCGTCGACGGCCTGGAAACCTCGGTCGGCCATGGCTGGCAGAAGGGGCCGCGCAACGCGCCGACGGTGCTGAACGCCGTGCTGAACGTCGCCCAGTTCTGGGACGGCCGCGCCGAAGACCTGAAGGCCCAGGCGAAGGGGCCGATCCAGGCCGGTGTGGAGATGAACAGCACGCCCGACCGCGTGATGGCGGTGCTGAACAGCATTCCCGCCTATCAGGCCAAATTCGCCGACGCCTTCCCGAACGAGAAGAACCCGGTCAGCTTCGACAATGTCGCCATGGCGATCGAGGCGTTCGAAGCGACGCTGACCACCCCCGCCGCTCCCTTCGACCAGTATCTGGAGGGCAAGGCCGATGCGCTGACCGACACCCAGAAGGCCGGGCTGGAGCTGTTCATCGACAAGGGCTGTTCCGGCTGCCACAACGGCGTCAATGTCGGCGGCCACGATTACTTCCCCTTCGGCGTCGTGACCAAGCCGGGGGCGGAGATCCTGCCGCCGGGCGACAAGGGCCGCTTCGCCGTCACCAAGACCGCCGACGACGAGTATGTCTTCCGTGCGCCCACCCTGCGCAACGTCGCGCTGACCGCCCCCTATTTCCATTCCGGCAAGGTGTGGGACCTTCGTCAGGCGGTTGCGGTGATGGGGTCGAGCCAGCTCGGCGCCACCCTGTCCGACCAGGAGATCGACAAGATCACCGCCTTCCTGACCGCGTTGACCGGCCAGCAGCCGCGTGTTGACTACCCGCTGATGCCGGCCAGCACGCCAGCCACGCCGCAGCCCGTCTTCAAGTAAGGCCTATCCCGAAGAAAGCCCGGACAAAGAAAAAGCCCTTCCCCACGCCGGTGGGGAAGGGCTTTTCCGTCGGGAGCGCCGCTTATTCGGAACGGTAGCGCTGGTGGCAGGCCTTGCAGCTGTCGGCCATCGCGCCGAACGCCTTGGCCGTGGCAGCCTTGTCGCCGGAAGCGGCGGCGACCTTCAGGGCCTGGGCGGAGGCCTGGAGACCCTGCGCCTTGGCGGTGAAATCCGGGAAGTTGGCCCAGATCACTTCCTTGGCCGCCGTCTTGCCCTTGTCGGAGCCGGGCGGGAACAGGCTGGGGATTTTGGCGGCGAAGGCGTCGATGCGATCGGTGACCGGACCGATGGCGGCGAGGTCGCCCTTGCCCACCGCGTCCTTGATCTCGCCCATCGCCTTCTTGTAGTCCTCGAACCCGGCCTTGCGGGTCTGGATCACGTCCTGGGCCAGAGCAACGCCGCCGGTCAGCATCAGCGCGGCCGACGCCGCAAGCACGATACGGGAAAACACGGTTCTCATCCCTTCGTTGAATTTTGTCCCCAACGCCAGACCTTACACACCGCAGCGCCAAAGCTGTCAAGTGAAGCAGGCATGACGCCGCTGTGCCGTCATGGCGTTCATTTGTGCTGTAAGAAATAATGCTGCAAATGGCCGGGCGCGGGATTTGGCAGGGCTGCGGGTTCGATCCGCGGGCGGTTGGAAATACCCGCGGGCGCGGTCCGGTACAGCACAGCCACAGGGCGGAAAAACCGCCGAACCGCACGGCTTTCACCGGCCAACCGGCCTTGCAACCGGGGTAGAGCGGAAGTAAGGTCCGGCCTCGCGCCTTCCACCCGGAGGGGCAGGCGTCTCACCGACGTCTCCGCCACACCGTCTCCATAGCCCTGAGGGGGCCCATCGCCATGTCGATCATCGCGTCCCGCCTGTCCCGCATCAAGCCGTCGCCGACCATCGCCGTGACCAACAAAGCCCGCGAACTGAAAGCGGCCGGTCGCGACGTCATCGGCCTGGGTGCCGGCGAGCCGGACTTCGATACCCCCGACAACATCAAGGCCGCCGCCATCAAGGCGATCGAGTCCGGTGACACCAAATACACCGCGGTGGACGGCACGCCCGCTCTGAAGAAGGCGATCTGCGCCAAGTTCGAGCGCGAGAACGGCCTGAAGTATACGCCCGAGCAGATCACCGTCGGTGTCGGCGGCAAGCAGGTGCTGTACAACGCCCTGATGGCGACGCTGAACCAGGGCGACGAGGTCATCATCCCGGCGCCCTATTGGGTCAGCTATCCGGACATGGTCGAACTGGCGGAAGGCACGCCGGTTGCCGTTTCCTGCCCGGCCGAGCAGGGCTTCAAGCTGCAACCCGCCGATCTGGAAAAGGCGATCACGCCGAAGACCAAGTGGTTGATCCTGAACTCGCCGTCGAACCCGTCGGGTGCGGCCTACACCCGCGCCGAGATGAAGGCGCTGACCGACGTGCTGGTCAAGCATCCGCATGTCTGGGTGATGACCGACGACATGTACGAGCACCTGCTGTATGACGACCTGGAGTTCGTCACCCCGGCCCAGGTCGAGCCGTCGCTGTACGACCGCACCCTGACCGTCAACGGCGTGTCGAAGTCCTACGCGATGACCGGCTGGCGCATCGGCTATGCCGGCGGCCCGAAGGAGCTGATCAAGGCCATCGGCGTCATTCAGAGCCAGTCGACCTCCAACCCGACCTCCATCGCCCAGGCCGCCGCCGTCGAGGCGCTGAACGGTCCGCAGGACTTCATCAAGGAGCGTGGCGAGGCCTTCCGCCAGCGCCGCGATCTGGTGGTGTCGATGCTGAACCAGGCCAAGGGCCTGCATTGCCCGAAGCCGGAAGGCGCCTTCTACGTCTATCCGTCCTGCGCCGGCACCATCGGCAAGGCGACCCCGGACGGCAAGGTGATCGAGACCGACGAGGATTTCGTCACCTACCTGCTGGAGTCCGAAGGCGTTGCCGTCGTCCAGGGTTCGGCCTTCGGCCTCGCCCCGCACTTCCGCATCTCCTACGCGACCTCGACGGAAGCGCTGGAAGAGGCGTGCAAGCGCATCCAGCGCGCCTGCGGCAACCTGCGCGACTGATCACGTCAGCAGGACCTGAACAAGGAAAAGGGCCGGCTCCGCAAGGGGCCGGCCCTTTTCCTTTGGCCGTTACTTCGCGGGGATCATCCTGTCGCGATCATCCTGTCAATGGCGCCGAGCGTGAATTTCAGCACCGCTTCGTCGGCCAGCTTGCCGTCCTTGATCTTCTCGCCGACGCCGCCGATCACCACCTGGGGGCCACCCAGCAGCTTGGCCGGAAGCGCCAGCAGCGTGTCGTTCACCTGCTGGTGCGCCCGCACGCCGCCGGTGAAGGCGGGGGAGTTGGAGATGACCAGCACCGGCTTGCCGATCAGCGCCGACTTGCCGTAGGGGCGCGAGGCCCAGTCCAACGCGTTCTTCAGCACGCCCGGCATGCCGTAATTGTATTCCGGCGTGACGATGACGACGCCGTCGGCGTCGGCAATGGCCTGACGGAAGGCATGCACCTCCGCCGGGGCGTCGGGCGTGTCGATGTCCTGATCGTAGAGCGGCAGGCGCAAATCGCGGATGTCCATGCTGGCGCCGGCCGGCAGGGCGTTCTGCAGTCCGCGCAGGATGGCCAGCGAGTTGGAGTTGCTGCGCAGGCTGCCGGGGAGGCCCAGCAGTTTGGCACGCACCGTTGCATCGGTCATGAAGCGGTTGCCTTTCCTGTAGTCTTCGATCTGTTTTCTTACGGGCAATTGCCGGTCCCGGTCCAGTCGATGGAGTTGCGGGACGGGCACAATGGCGCTGAAATGGTCGGCGCAGGCCCGGCTTTCCAACAGGTCATGCCCGCGTTGCCATTGGGGCAAGCCCGGAAGGGCAACGCATGCCGGCTGTGACCATCTTGGGCTGCGACTGTTGATTGGCTGGATGACTACCCACTTAGAGGCCACACAAAGGGTAGGACGCGCCACCGGGCGCGGCCATGGGATTCGGGCTTCGGTTCTGACGGATCGGAAAGAAGGGGAGGCGACATGGCGACGCGGCGACTGGATCGGGACGATCACGTCCGGAAACATCTGGCGCTGATGCTGCAGGAATGGCAGGAGATGACCGGCCGCGACATGGCGACCGCCACTGCCGACCAGCGGCTTCAGCATTGCACCACCCAGCTGATCGACCTGCTGGGCGAGGCGGAACGCGCCGACGAAGCCGCCATGGCGGAAGTCTGAAGGCACGTCATCGATGGTTGCAGGAGCGGCCCGAGCCTGATGGGGTTAAGCCGCCCCTGACCGATGCGATGGTCTTACTGGGGCGCCATGCGAATGGCGCCGTCCAGGCGGATGACGTCGCCGTTCAGCATCTCGTTCTCCAGGATATGCTGCACGAGGCGGGCATACTCCTCCGGCTTGCCGAAGCGCTTGGGGAAGGGGACGGTGGCGGCGAGGCTGTCCTGGACCTCCTGCGGCATGTTCAGCAGCATCGGCGTGCCGATCAGGCCGGGGGCCACCGTCATCACGCGGATGCCGTGGCGGGCGAGATCGCGGGCGGCGCAGATGGTCAAGGCGACGATGCCGCCCTTCGACGCGGCATAGGCGGCCTGCCCGATCTGTCCCTCATAGGCGGCGACCGAGGCGGTGTTGACGATCACGCCGCGCTCGCCGCTGTCCAACGGGTCCAGCTTGGCCATGTCGGCCGCGGCCAGCCGCAGGATGTTGAAGCTGCCGATCAGGTTGACCTCGATTACCGACCGGAAATTCTCCAGCGGCATCGGTCCATCGCGGCCGACGATACGCTGGGCGGGCGCGATGCCGGCGCAGTTCACCGCGATGCGGGCCGGACCATGGGCCGAGCGCGCCTGATCGAGCGCCCGCTCGGCCGAAGCGCCGTCGGTGACGTCGCAGACCAGACCCAGCCCGCCGATCTCATGCGCGGTCTTCAGCACCGCGTCCTCGTTGACGTCCAGCACGGTCACCTTGGCGCCGAGCCCGGCCAGATGGCGTGCCGTCGCCGCCCCCATGCCCGAGGCGCCACCGGTGACGATTGCGGACAGTCCCTGGATGTTCATGGCATCTCCTCCTTAATTGCGACCGGTCCGCGCATGGCGCCGGCCTTGTGTCCAACAGGATGCGATCGCACTTGTTGTTTACCAGATGGCCGCCGAACCATACCACACCGTATGGTGAGAGACATCATGCCGACGACGATGCCCTCTGCCATCTGCGAACGGGCCAATTCCAACAGGGATTCTCGCGTCCATGACCGCATCGTCCGTCTCTCCCTCCCTTGGCCGCTCTCTGGGCACCGGCACCGCGCTGACGGTTTCCGATCCCGACCGGGTCGAGCGGGACGAACGGCTGGTCCGCCGCCGCTTCTGGCAGAAGCTGCGGGCCAACCTGCATCGCGTACCCTTCCTGGAGGAACTGCTGGCCGCCTATTTCTGCGCGACCGATCCGGCGACCCCGTACCGGGCCAAGGCGATCCTGCTGGCGGCGCTGGCCTATTTCGTGCTGCCGGTGGATGCGGTGCCGGACTGGCTGCTGATCGCTGGCTTCACCGATGACGCTGCGGTGCTGGCAGCCGCCGTGCAGACCGTGCGCACCAACCTGACCCCGGGCCATTGGCTGCGGGCGAAGGAGGTCCTGCGCGCCGAAAAGGGCGGTGAGGAGATGGAAAGCACCGCCTAATCGGGCTTCGACCGCGCCATCTTGCGGCCGTCCGCCGCGTCGCGATGCATGGTGTAGAGGGCGGAGCCGGCGATCACCAGGGCACCCACCCAGCCCCACAGGTCCATGGTCTGGCCGAAGACGATCCAGGCGACGATGGCGGTGAAGGGCAGCCGGGCATAATCATAGGGCATCATCGCCGAGGATTCGGCCAGCGACAGCGCCTTCGTCATCGCCAACTGCCCCAGTGTCAGGATGCCGCCCAGCAGAGCCAGCCAGCCCAGTGTGCCCAAGCTCGGCCAGGTCCAGACGAACAGCGCCGGCACCAGGGCCATCGGGGTGACCAGCAGGCCGAGGAAGGTGACGATCACCGAAGAGCTGTCCTTTCGGCTGAGCAGCCGCATCTGCAGGACGGTGCCGGCTGCGGCGACGCAATGGACGAACAGTGCCAGAAAGGCCAGATCGATCGGCGCCGCCCCCGGCCTCAGCACGATGATTACGCCGATCAGGCCGGCGCAGACCGCGGCCCAGCGCCGTGGCCGCACCCGCTCGCCCAGGAGCAATGCCGCTCCCGCTGCCACGAACAGCGGGATGGCGAAGCTGACCGCCGTCGCGGTGGGCAGCGGGATTTGGGAGATGGCGTAGAACCAGGCGCTCATGGCGCAGAGCGTGGTCAGCGCCCGCGTCACATAGGGTCCGAGCCGCCGCTCCGCCAGCACCGCCCGGCAGGCTGGCGCGCCGGCCGTCAGCGCCCAGGGCAGCATCCACAGCAGGCTGAACAGGTTGCGGAAGAACACGACCTCCAGCGGGTCCATCACCGTCGAGGCCCACCGCACCGCCGTGTTGCCGATTCCGAACAGCAGTGCCGACAGCAGCATGAAGCCGGCGCCGAGCAGAAGCCGGTTGGACGGCGCCCGCAGGCGGGGGCCGGCGTCCATGGAAGAGGCGGAGACGGTCACGGTCATCGTCCCTGGCAAGCCGTTGGCGGATGGTCCGGTCCGGCTCGCAGGAGGCCGTTAGCGCAAACATGGATCCGTCAGGACCGTCTGCGGTCGGACCACCTGCGGCCATTGCCGCGACAACGATCCTCCGAAGGAAACCTCGCCAGCGCAAGCAAAATACGAGAATGAGACGTCATCATACTCCCGTATGGCGGGTATTGGTTCGAAGGTTGCGAAGTTCGGACTCTTCCTCGGTAGGACAGCCTATTCCGGGCTGCTGCCAACGATGAGGCTGTGCGGCAGGCTGATCGTGAAGCGCACGCCGGGATCGGTGTTTTCAATCGACAGGATGGCGTCCAGCTGTTTGGACAGGGTGTGGATCAGCCGCATGCCCAGGCTGCGGCTGCGGCGCCAGTCGAAATCGGGCGGCAGGCCGACACCGCGGTCGCCGACGATCATCTGCACGGTCTCGCCGTCCCGCCGCAGCCCGACGACGATGACGTTGGTGTCTTCCGAGGCTCGGTCAGGAGCGCCGGCCTGCGATCCCGCTGCCACGCCGACCATGGTGGAGGCAAGCGGCCGGTAGGCGTGCTTGATGGCGTTCATCACCAGTTCGTTGGCAAGCAGGCCCAGCTGCACCGCATGGTCGGTCGGCACCTCCACCGGTTCCACCACCAGTTCCAGTCGCCAGTTGCCGCCTTCGGAGCGGGCGGAGCGTTCCAGGTCCCGGCACAGCTCAGTCAGATAGTCGTGGAAGGGGATGAAATGGACGTCGTCCACGCGGTAGAGCAGACGGTGGATGTCGGCGATGGCCTGGACGCGGCGTCCGGCTTCCAGCAGATGCTCGCTCAACTGCGCATCGCCGACCGCCTGCCCCTGAAGGCTCAGCAGGCTGGAAACCACCTGCAGGCTGTTCTTGATGCGGTGGTTGGCCTCGCGCATCAGTAAATCCTTCTGCGCCAGCACCGCGTCGCGCTCACCGATGGTCCGCTCCAGCGAGGCGGTGCGGTCGCGCACCCGCCGCTCCAGCTCGCGCTGAACCTGCCGGGCGGCACCGGCCTGCCGGAAGCCGAAGACCGACAGGGCGGCCAGCGCCATGGCCGCCGCCGCCGCCAACCCGGCATAGGGGGCGATCAATCGCTGCCAGGACGCCAGAATCGGTGCCAGATCCAGCCGGACGACCACATGGACGGGCCAGCTGTCGACCCGGCGGTGGGCGACGATGGTGGCGGCGTCGCGGGCGACGCCGCCGTCCGGCTCGACCTCGATTGCCCGGCGGGCGGTATCGGACAGCGGGGCGGGCTCGGCGGAGCTGTCGGGCTCGCGCACCAGCACGTCGAGGCTGCCGGCGCGCACCAGGATGGTCACCGGCTCGTGCGGGAGGTCCAACTCCTTGTAGAAGCCGGACAGGTAGGACGGATCGATGGTGACCGAGGCGATGCCGCGGAAGCCGCCGTCCGGTTCGGACAGCCGGCGGCTGAGCAGGAAGGTGGCCTTGTTGGTCACCCGGCCGATGATGCGGGGGCCGACATGGGGCTGGTCGACCAGGCGGCCCTGCTGCGCGTTGCGCTGATGGAACAGGAAGATCTCGCGGTCGGACGCATCGGAATAGGGAGCCGGGAAGGCTGCCGTCGTCAGCCGCAGCAGTCCCGTCGCATCGTTCAGCCAGATGGCGTCCAGGAAGGGCAGCCGGGCGCGCTGGGCGTTCAGCTTGTCCCACAGGACGCGCGACCCCGCGACCTCGGTCCAGGGTCGGCCGGCGCTTTCCTGGGCGGCGTATTCCACCAGCAGGTCGGCGGCATCGAACAGGCGGGCGGCATGTTCCGCCAGGACGCGGACGGCCGCCCGTGCGCGTTCCTGCGCTCCATCGATAGCCCGTTCGCGCGACTGCACCCCGACCACCACGGTGACCACGGCGAGGAACAGGAAACCGCAGGCGGCCAACCACCCGATGGCGGCCTCCAGCCTCGGCTTGCGGAAAGGCAGCGCGCCGTCCGCAGCAATGCGTTCGGAACCGGTGGACTCGTCGGAAAGCGGGGGGAGGGCAGGGCCATTCAATCGGCCGTTCCTTTCCCTTCGATGTGGATCGCCATACAGGTTGTCGGGCGGGTGGGCAGAATCGTGGAATAGTAGCGCAGGGTCAGCTGCCAGTAACCTTATCTTTCGTAGACTCAAGGTTACGCTTGGTTCCGACAAGACCGGCCCGGCGGCCAAAGCGATTCACCAAAGCAATTCAAAGGCCGAAGCGATCCAAAGATCGAACGGCTTCAACGGATCGAATCGTTGTGCAGCACCATCTCTGTCGCCAGCCGGGCGGCGCACAGGTCGGCCAGGGCGGTGCCCACCGACTTGAACAGGGTGATCTGGTCGTAGAAACGCCGGCCGGCACGTTCGCCGCGGCCAAGTTCGAACAGGTCGCCGGCGATGTCGTCGGCGGTCAGCACGCCGGAGGCCACCGGCTGCGCGATGTCGCCGGCCTCAGCCGGCGTGCGGTCGCGGCAATCGACGAAGACGCGCGCGCGGCGGATGCACTCGTCATCGACCTCCCGCATCTCTGGCGTCACGCCGCCCAGCAGGTCCAGATGCTGGCCTGGCTGCAGCCAGTCGCCACGGATCAGCGGGCTGTGCGACGCGGTGGCGCAGACGACGATGTCGGCGCCACGCACCGCCCCTTCGAGGTCGGCGGTCACCTCGATGCGGAATTTCGGCCGGTGGAAACGGGCGGCAAGCTTGCGGGCCTTCTGGGGATCGCGTCCCCAGACCAGCACATGGCGGAGCGGCCTCACCGCGGTGTGTGCCTCCACCAGCTCAAGGGCCAGCGGACCGGTGCCGACTACCAGCATCCGGTCGGCATCCGGCCGCGCCAGATAGGAGGCGGCGAGTGCGGAGGATGCGGCACCGCTGCGCCGGCCGAGCGTGGCGGAGGAGTCCATCAGAACCTGGGGCACACCGGTCTTGCCGTCGACCAGCAGATAGACGCCCTGGGTCCGCGGCAGGTCGCTGCCGGCATTGTCGGGAAAGACGGTGTCGATGCGCAGCCCGATTGCCTGATTGATCTGCCAGGCGGGGGCGAGCAGCAGCGCGGCGTCGCTGGCGCCATAGGTCTTGACCCGATGGCGGTGGGCCGGCGGGGCTTCCACGCCGGCGCGGAAGGTCTGCCGCAGGCGTTCGACCAGCATGCGGTGGTGCAGAACGGATCGAAGCTCGGCGCCGCTGACGGTGCGCATGGAACCCCCTCCCGCCGGCCGGCATGGCGTTCCGCCCCGATGGAAAGGGACGGAAGCCCTCAACTGACAAGGTTAATCGATGGCTCTGGCCCCGATGACGCTCAGTGAACGGTCGGCGCGCTGCCCTGGGCGGCCGCGACCGGCAGGGTGGAGCCGGGCAGCGTGCCCGAAACCGGGCCGGAAACCGGACGGGTGCTTTCGGCCAGACGCTTCTCGGCGGCGGCGGCGCGGGCCTGCGCCTCCTTCAGCTCACGCTCCAGATACAGCACGCGGTTGCCCTCGCGGCGGGCGCGGCGGCGATGGCGGCGCTGGCTGTTCCAGACAATGAAGCCGCCGGCCACGAAGCCCACCACCAACGCGATCAGCGTGGCCAGATACACCGGCGTTTCGAGCGTGAAGGGCAGCGGCCACAGCGACAGGGTCACGATACCGCGGTTGGAGATCGCGAACAGGATCGCGACGAGGGCCACGGGAATGGTGACGATCCAGGAAAGATGGCGCAAGGCTAAGGTTCCTTGAGAGTGATACGGCCGGAATACGGCGCTGAGACATGGCCGGACCGGCGCTCACTCCGTGTTCAGACGCTCGCGAAGCTGCTTGCCGGTCTTGAAGAAAGGAATGCATTTCTCGCCGACGTCAACCGATTCCCCGGTCCGGGGGTTGCGACCCGTGCGCGCGTCCCGCTTCTTGATGGAGAAGGCGCCGAAGCCGCGCAGCTCCACCCGGTCGCCCCGCGCCAGCGCCTCGGTGATCTCGTCGAAGATGGTGCCGACGATCTTTTCGATGTCGCGCTGGTACAGGTGCGGGTTCCGCTCCGCCAGCCGTTGGATCAGTTCCGACTTGGTCATGACCGTTGACGTTCCCCCATTAGATGCGGGCACATTAGGTCGGATTGCGCCGCGCTTGGACAGCAGCGTGCCACCGGGCGAATAAGGCGTCAAGCCCCACCCGCGGTGCTAAGCCGTTACGACACAATCGTTTTTCCGAACGGTGGAAGGTGTTTTGCCACCAAAGAACCTGCTCACTCCGAGGAGCGTGGCGGCAATCTCCGGCATGGATCGTGACGGAAATTTGAAAGCAATCAACGGCTTCGCGAAAGAAAACCCGGGCACCGGCTCAGATTCCGCTCAGCCGCGTTCCTTCCAGGATGGCGCCCTCCAGCACCGCCGACGAGCGGTCGCAGCCGGTCAGGTCGGCCAGGGTCAGGTCGCTGCCCTTCAGGTTGGTCTCGGTCAGCGAGGCGCCGGCCAGCCGTGCCCGCACCAGCGATGCGCGCATCACCTTGGCCCCGGCGCTGACCAGCAGCATGCCCAGATTGGCGCCGTCCAGCCGGCTGTCGATCAGGATGGCGCGGTCCAGCTTCACCCCGCGCAGGTCGGCGCGGCTGAGATCGGCGGACCGCAGGTCAGCACCGTCGAACTGGGCGGCCTGCAGCTGGGCGCCGTTCAGCCGGGCGTGGCGCAGCCGGGCGCCGCTGCCTTTGGCAAGCGTCAGGATCTTGCCCGTCAGGTCCGCCCCTTCCAGGTTCAGCCCGGTCAGGTCGAGCTGGCAGCCCTGCTTGCCGCTGGTGCCCAGCCAGATCATGTGCTGGCGCAGCATGCTGTCCAGCTGGTCCACCGGCAGGGCCGGCAGTTCGTCTGCGACGGATTCCTCCGGTTCGGGCTCCGTCGCCGCGGCCTGGAGCGGCGCCTGCCGGGCAGCAACGGCCTGCTCGTCAGTGCGGATCGCCTGTTCCAGACCGCCGGCGTCCAGGCTCGCCCCCTCCAGGATGGCGCCGCGCAGGTCGGAGCCGTTGAGGTCGGCCCCGCGCAGATCGGCACCGGAGAAGTTGGCCCCGCGCAGGTCGGTGCGGTCCAGCCGGGCGCCGGACAGCCGGGTGTTGGTGAAGTCGGCCGCCTGGGCGAAGCTGCCCGACAGCTTGGCCCGCGCCATGTCGGCGTTGGTCAGGCGGGCCGATGCCATGTCGGCGGGACCGGGGTCGAAACCCACCACCTTCAGTTCGCCGGCGCTGTTGCGGTTGACCATGCTGCCGTCGCGCAGGTCGACCTCCACCATGGTGGCGCCGTCGAGCTTGGCGCCGCGCACGTTGGCGCCGCGCATGTCGGTGCGGAACAGCCGCGCCTCCGACAGGTCGGCCCCGCGCAGGTCGGCGCCATACAGGTCGGCATGGTCCAGCACGGTGCCGCGCAGGTCGGCGTCGCGCAGGATGGCGCCGGCCAGATGGGCGCCCGTCAGGTTACGGCCGGCCAGCGACAGGCCGGACAGGTCGAAGAAGGGCAGATTGGCGCGGGCGCCGTTCGGACGCCCTTCGGCGAATCGGACATGACGCTCGCACACACGGTCGAGCTGGTCCTGGGTCAGGCGGATGCGGGATTTGCCGTCTTGCGCCATGGCCGGTCACGCGAACAGGGCGTCGATGTCGGCCTGCGAGATCCCGCCACCGCCCGGATCGGCAGCCGGAGGGGGCGGCGGAGCCGGCTTCGCGACAGGAGGCGGGGGCGGGGGTGGCGGGGGTGGCGGGGAGGGCTCCACATCGGCCGGCAGCGGCTCGGCCCGCTCCGCAATCCCCGGCACGCTGTCGAACAGCGCGTCGATGGCGTCCTGGCTGACCTCCGGCCCGCCCAGCTGCGGTCCGTTCAGCAGATGCGCGTCCGGCCGGGTGTCGCCCAGCTTGCGGTGCGAGGACACCTCGCCCGAGGCATGCTGCTGGGGGTCGACGGCCAGCCGCTCGACGCCCCAGATCTCGATCATCGTGTTCACGCGCTCTTCGATGTAGCGCAGCGTGTTGACGACCTTGGTGGTGCGCTGGCCGGTGATGTCCTGGAAGGAGCAGGCGGTCATGATCTCGATGCACCACGCCTCGACCGCATCGATCCGTTCGGCCAGATCGGCGTCGTCGCGCGGGATCGACATGGTGATTTCCTGAATCTTCTCCGTCGCGTTCAGGATGTCGGTGGTGGCGCGTTCGGTGGCGGCGACGATCTCGTCCAGTTCGCCGGTCGCCGCCTCGATGCGGTTGGACCCGGTGTCGGTCGCCTTCAGGGCCGCGATGTCGCTGCGTGCCTCGCGCACCACCTGGGTGATGGCAGTCAGTTCCTGCTGGATCCGCGGATCCTCGCCAGGGGCGAAGGCGGTGAAGGCGCTGGACGATGTGCCGCTCAGCCGGTCGACCTGGGTGCCCAGCTTGTCCACCAGCCGGTGGAACTCGTCGGAGGCGACGACGCGGCTGCGCCGGTCGCGCATGCGCAGGAAGGCCCGCCCCCGCGCGGTCTGCGACAGGGCCTCTTCCATCTGCAGATACTCTTGCTCGGTCAGTTCGAGCAGTGACCCGCCGCTCATAGCGCTCAACCCGTTCCTCGACAGCCGCGCCTTCCCGGCATCTCCGGGGCCGCGCCGACCGTCGTCCTATACCACCGTATTTCTTTACCGGGAGTTTCCGACGCCACCACGTTATCATCGATGCAGCGGATTTGGCGGACAGGGTACGGCCATGGAGGCCGGCTCGGCTCTGAACGCCGTCGGACGGCCGACAGGCTTGAACAGACTTCGTTTTTATCCCAAATCAGCCCGATCGATGGCCATCTCGCCTTAGAAATTCCCAGCAGGAAAGGAACAGTCCATGAAGATGGCGGTGCGTCCGGTGATGTTTGCGGCGGCGGTCGGGATCGCGGCGCTGACCGGCGGCGCGCTGGTGGCACCGGCCGACTCGGCGCTGGGCCGGATCGGTTCCGCCATCGGCCTCGGCGCCTCGCCGGCCGAAGCGGCGCTGCCGCTGGGTGCGGTCGGCGGCGGCACCATCGCCCCGATGCTGGAGCAGGTGACACCGGCCGTGGTGAACATCTCGGTGCTGAGCCAGGCGCCCCAGGCCGAAAACCCGCTGCTGCGCGACCCGTTCTTCCGCCGCTTCTTCAACCTGCCCGACCAGATGCCGCAGTCCAAGCCGCAGGTCAGCGCCGGGTCGGGCGTGATCATCGATGCCCGCAACGGCTACGTCGTCACCAACAACCATGTGGTGGAGAACGCGCAGGAGATCGCGGTCACCCTGAAGGACCGCCGCCGCCTGCGCGCCAAGCTGATCGGCCGCGACGCCGCCACCGACATCGCGCTTTTGCAGATCAAGGCCGACGGGCTGGCCGCGCTGTCCATCGGCGACTCGGACCGCACCAAGGTCGGCGATTTCGTCGTGGCCATCGGCAACCCGTTCGGACTCGGGCAGACGGTGACCTCCGGCATCGTCTCGGCAATGGGCCGCAGCGGGTTGAAGATCGAAGGGTACGAGGACTTCATCCAGACCGACGCCTCGATCAACCCGGGCAATTCCGGCGGCGCCCTGGTCAATTTCCAGGGAGAGCTGATCGGCATCAACACCGCCATCATCGGCCCGGCCGGCGGCTCGGTCGGCATCGGCTTCGCGGTGCCGGTCAGCATCGTCCGGTCGGTGGTGGAACAGCTGCGCGAATATGGCGAGGTGCGGCGCGGCCGGCTGGGCGTCGCCATCCAGGACCTGACGCCCGACCTTGCGGAAAGCATGAGCCTGAAGGGCGACGAAGGCGCGCTGATCGCCAAGATCGAGCGCGGATCGCCGGCCGACAGCGGCGGTCTGCGCAGCGGCGACGTGGTGATCGCGGTCGATGGGCGGCCGGTGCGCAGCGCCACCGATTTCCGCAACCGCATCGGCCTTCTGCGCGTCGGCACGCCGGTGCAGTTGACGGTGATGCGCGAGGGCGGGCAAAAGTCGGTCACCGTCCGAACCCAGCGTTGACTCCACCCCAGCGTTGCCCCCCAACGTTGGCCAAAGTGAATGGACCGTCGAGGAGCCACCCCGTACCGGCATGATGCGTTCGAACCCTCCCCGCCGCCCGGCCGCTCCGCCGGCGCCCACGCCCGGCCGCAGCGCGGCCCAGCGGCAGCGCGAGATCGCGACGCTGCTGATGCGGCTCGACGCCATGCTGAAGCAGTCGGCCGAACTGGCCCAGACGGCGCGCGAGCGGGTGTCGGTCGGCGGGCTGGCCCGCTATCGCCGTTTCAGCCGGCGGGTGCGTGACTTCTTCGCGCTGGCCGCCCTGACCCAGGAGCGGCTGGACGCGGCGCCGGAGGAGATGGAGGATCTGATCGACCCCATGACCACCGCGCTGGAGCGTCTGCACGCCCGCATGGTGGTCCAGTTCGTGGAGGGCAGCGCCGCCTTCTTCGCCAGCTTCGCGCGGGTGAAGGCCCTGCCCATCGGCACCCATGAGATGTGCGGGGTGGAACTGCGCGGTGTCCTGGAAATCCGCAAGTTCCTGGACGACCCGCTCTATGAAGGGGAGCGCGGGCAGGCCCTGCGCGCCGAGGCCGACCGCATCGCTGCCCTGATCCGGCGGGTGATGGACCGCATCCCGCCGCTACCCGATTTCGGCGACGAACCCAGCATCGGCCCGCGCGGCACGCTGAACAGTCCGCTGAAGGGCCCCAACGCCCATCTGCCGCCCGGCCGTGCCGCCGCCCGCCCGTCTGCCGATCGCTTGGCCGCCGCCCGTCCGAGCGGCATGCCGCCGGCCGCCCCGCCGGCCCCGAACCCGAGCACCGAGGTCCGCTCCCTCAGCCTCGACCAGTTCGAGGACGACGAGGAGGAGTAGGAAGGGGAGGGGAGGGGCCGGATCGACCGTCCCGCCCCCCTCGGCATCCCCTGGAGCAACCCCTGGGCGTTCAGCGCCGATGCCTGCCCTCGTCCGCCGTCAAGGCGCCGACCGCCGCGCCGGCGGCACCGCCCAGCAATCCGCCATAGACGGCGCTGCCGCCGGTGACGGCACCGATGGCCGCACCGCCGGCCGCACCGATGGCGCCGCCGGTCAGCGCGCGGTTCTCGCGATGGTTCAGGTTCGAACAGCCGCCGAGCAGGGTCGCGCCGATCAGCAGCGCCATCGCCCCGGTGGTGAATGTCCGCATGGTGGTCTTCATCGGTCTCTTCCTTCGAACACAGGCACGTCGATAAACCGACCGCCACCCTGCCGTCAGGCCGGGAACAGGCGGTCAAGCTTATGTTTGGTGAGTGGCGCCGGTCCTTGCTGTGACCATTTAGGGGTATCGGACTGATCCGCTCGCGGTGCCCCACTCCTTTTGGATTGCAGCCGGTACGGAAGGTTGGGCGGATGTGCGGCATGGACAATGCGGCGCAGCGTGTACGCCAATTCCGGTGTGCGGCACCAGAAATAACGCTATTCGTATTATGGTTACCAAATGGTGTGGTAAGACCACATAAATTGTGTATGGGCGTTTACAAATAGTTTGAAATTTTTCGATGAAAACTTCTTGTGATTTGGCTGGGAAACCCTTTAGGACCTCATCCATTACCCCTTGGGGAAGACAGAGATCGGCTCCGGCTGCGGGTGTGCAGACGCCCAATGCCGAAAGGCCGACACTGGGAAGACCAGAGATGACAATCGACGATAGCGACTTAGACAGGAACCGGCCGCTCCGCTCGCCATCCGACTCTCCGATGGGGCGGATCGTCGAGATGGCGTTCAGCGGCCTGTGGGTGATCCGGCAGCGGGGCGTCTTGGCGGAGATTGGTGGACGGCTCTTTTGGTCCGACCGCGCTTCGCTGGAGCAGGCTGCCGCGCGGGCCGGCATTCCGCTGTCCGCCGATGTCGTGCACACCGGCCGTCTCGACACCGACTGCTTAGACCCCGGCCGCCGCTAGCCGGCCACCGATGGGGACGGTCCATTCACCTTCCGGGGGATGGAACAACGACGAACGGACAGTTGCATCGGCGGCAGGCTGCTCCCAATATCCGGAGGATCGGCAAAGGTCAGAACCGGCCGTCCCGCAATCTCCGTTTCATTGGGGCCTATGGAAGACATCGACCGCCAAAGAGCGCTTGCCTATTTCGAAAGGCTGGGAAAAGAGCGGGTTCGACTCTATACCGCCATCGACTGCGACCGTTATCTCGGTGACTGGCAGGTCCGTGAATTGGCCGATCAGTGGCTTGATGCCAAGAATGCGGAAGACGGGCCGCGCCAGTTGGGGTGGCCGCTGCTGCGGCGGCTGCTGTCCAACCGCCGCCCCTGATCCCATCGCCCCTCACCCCCGCTCCGGAAACAGCCCCAGCAGCCCTTCGCGTGAGGCGGCGCAGACGCCGCGTTCGGTGATCAAGCCGGTCACCAGCCTTGCCGGCGTGACGTCGAAGGCGTAATTCGCCACCGGGCTGCCGTCGGGGGTGACGCGCACCGTCTCGATCCGGCCATCGGCGGTGCGGCCGGTCAACTCGCTCACCTCACGGCCGTCGCGCTCCTCGATGGGAATCTCCCGCACACCGTCGGCGATGGTCCAGTCGATGGTCGGCGAGGGCAGCCCGACATAGAAGGGCACGCCGTTGTCGTGGGCGGCCAGCGCCTTCAGATAGGTGCCGATCTTGTTGCAGACGTCGCCGGTCGCGGTGGTGCGGTCGGTGCCGACGATGCACAGATCGACCTTGCCATGCTGCATCAGGTGGCCGCCGACATTGTCGGCGATCACGGTGTGGGGAACGCCATGCTGCTGCAATTCCCAGGCGGTCAGGCTGGCGCCCTGGTTGCGCGGCCTCGTCTCGTCCACCCAGACATGCAGCGGAATGCCCTGTTCGAAGGCGGCATAGACCGGGGCGAGCGCCGTTCCCCAATCGACGGTGGCGAGCCAGCCGGCGTTGCAGTGGGTCAGCACGTTGACCGGTTCCCCCGGTGCCTTGCGTGCCGCCGCGGCGCGGATCAATGCCGCGCCGTGCAGGCCGATGGAGCGGTTGATCTCCACATCCTCGTCGGCGATGGCCGCAGCCTCCGCCTCGGCGGCGCCGATGCGCTGCGACGCGGGCAGGGGTGCCAGCCGGCGGCGCATGCGTTCCAGCGCCCAGCGCAGGTTGACGGCGGTCGGGCGGGTCGCCAGCAGGGTGGTGCAGGCCTGTTCCAGCCCATGGTCGCTGGCCTCGGTTCGCAGGGCCAGCGCCACGCCATAGGCAGCCGCCGCACCGATCAGCGGGGCGCCGCGCACCAGCATGGCGCGGATGGCGTGGGCGGCCTCCTCCAGGCTGGTCAGGCGGACGACGGCGAAGTCGTGCGGCAGCTTGGTCTGGTCGATGATGGCGACGACACCCTCGCCGTCCGGCCAGATGGTGCGATAGGCCGTCCCGTCGATCCGCATAAAACTATCCTCCCCATGCCTGCTGGAGTCTTGCCAAGTCCTTACCAACGCGGGATGACTTTGTCGGCACCCCACAATAGGTGGTGGCCGCTGCCGCTTCAACACGGGTAGCGTTCGGCGGAACCGTCACCCGCCGGGCGGTGTTACCGTTTCCGGCTAAGAATGAAGTGGCCGTATCTCCAGATGGTTTCCGACACGATGCCGTTGCGCGCGCTGCGTTCCCAATCCTCTCCGCTCTACCGGCTGCCCGGTTCGGCGCTGGTCCTGATCGCCTGCACCGCCGCGGTTCTGCTGACCATCGGGCTGTCGGCCGTCTTCGCCTGGCGCGACCGCAACGAGGCGGTCCAGCAGGCGACCGGCGTCGCCGGCAACATCGGGCTGCTGGCGGCGGAGCATGCCGCCCGGCTGATCGAGTCGGGCGACCTGCTGCTGACCCAGACGGCGACCTTGGCCGGTCAGGCCGGCACGCTGCTGCCCGACGATGTGGCGACCCGCGATCGCATGGCCCTGCTGGCGGCCAGCGCTCCCCATGTGGTCGGGCTGGAGATCCGCGATGCTGCGGGCGCCCTGCGGCTGTCGAGTCTGCCGGACGCAGCGCCCGGCGCCGGCATGACGGCGCTGAAGCCGAATGGCATGACCATCGGCAGCGGCCGGATGGGCAGGCGCGCGGTGGTTGTCCTGGCGCAGCCTCTGCCGGGCGGTACGGCCGCCAGCGGTTCCGGTGCCGCGCCGCGCGGCTGGGCGGTGGCGGGGCTCGACGCGCGGGCCTTCCGCGATGTCTACCGCTCGCTCGACGTCGGCTACGGCCACAGCATCTCCATCATGCTGCCGGATGGAACGCCGCTGCTGCGCGAGCCGGAGGGCGGCGGTACCACGGGCGGCAATCCCGGGGATGAAGCCGCCAGCCACGCCGACGACATCACCGTGACCCGTCCGATCGGCGACACCGGCCTGTCGGCCGCGGTGACCATCACCACCGAAAGCGTCCTGCGGCGCTGGAGCGAGCGGCTGTGGATTTACGCCGCCTTCGCCGCCGCGGCCTGCGCGACGGTGGCGGTGATCGGCGCGCTCGCCATCCAGCGCGCCCGGAAGGAGCGCGAGGCCGAGGACGCCCTGCAACACGCCTACGACACGCTGGAGGAGAACGTCCATCAGCGCACCGCCCAGCTGGAGCGGGCCAACGCCCAGCTGGAAGCGGCGGTGACCGACAAGGAGGTCCTGCTGAAGGAGGTTCAGCACCGGGTGAAGAACAACCTTCAGGTCATTTGCAGCCTGCTGCGCCTGCAAGCCGCCCGCATCGACGAGAGGGCGCGGCGCGGCTTCGACGAGAGCCTGCGCCGCATCCAGACCATGAGCCTGCTGCACGAGCTGCTCCACCGTTCGGCCGAGCCGGCGCACATCAACTTTGCCGACGCGCTGCGCCAGATGTGCGACGGGCTGGTCCGTTCCGACAATCCGACGGCCGCCCGGTTGGAGCTGGAGGCGCAGGACTGGATCGTCGATGCCGACCGCGCCACGCCGCTGGCCATCGCCACCAGCGAGCTGGTGTCCAACGCCCTGCTGCACGCCTTCCCGCATGGTCATCCGGGAACGGTGCGCGTGCTGCTGGAGCGCGAGGAAAACGGCATGCGGCTGATCGTGCGCGACAACGGCGTCGGGCTGCCCGCCGGCATGCCGAGCCAGCACAAGCGCCCAAGCCGCGGCGGCGCCAGCAGCGGGCTCGGCCTTAATCTGGTGCAGGCGCTGTCGCACCAGGCCGGCGCCACGCTGAAGATCGAGCGCGACGGCGGCACCATCTTCACCCTGACCATTCCCAACCTGCCGGTCCGCCAGCACGCCAAGTCAGCGGCGTAAGGAATCAGCGGCGTAAGGAAAGGGACCGGACTGAAAACGGAAAGGGCCTCCCCATCCTGCCGGACGGGGAGGCCCTGACCCTGTGCGGCCGACCGCAGGGCGGCCGGTGCGGTGACTACTCCAGCATGCTGCGTAGCATCCAGGCGGTCTTGTCGTGGATTTGCAGGCGCTGGGTCAGCAGGTCGGCGGTCGGCTCGTCGCTGCCCTGCTCGGCCAGCGGGAAGACGCCGCGGATGGTGCGGGCGGCGGCCTCGTGGCCTTCGACCAGCTGGCGGATCATGTCGTTCGCCTTGGGAACGCCCGCCTCTTCCTTGATCGAGGCCAGCTGCGCGAACTGCGAGAAGCTGCCCGGCGCCGGATAGCCCAGGGCGCGGATACGCTCGGCGATCTCGTCCAGCGCGGTCCACAGCTCCGTATACTGGGTCATGAACATGGTGTGGAGCGTGTTGAACATCGGACCGGTGACGTTCCAGTGGAACGAATGGGTCTTGATGTAGAGCGCGAAGGTGTCGGCCAGAACCTTGTTCAGCCCTTCGGCGATGGATTTGCGGTCTGCGTCCGAGATCCCGATGTCGATCTTCATGCTTCGATCCTTGTTGTTGGGTCCTGCATCATACCCCGGCTCTAGCGCGGCCGTAACCGGCCTCAGCCCCCGCGGCCCCGGGACAAGAGCTTGGGCGCAGGCGGATCGTTTCAAGTCCGATGCGACCAAACTTCGCGGGCATGCGATGAACCCCAGGACCCATGCCGTCCTCTTCGTCCGCTCCCGTCAGCCCGCCCGAAGCCGGCCGATGAAGTTCGTTACCTCGCGGTTCAGCGTCACCGCCTGGCCGTCCAGCAGTTCCGCGGCGCGCAGCACCTCGCCGGCGGCGGTGCCGGTTTCCCCGGCGCTGGCGGAGACGGTGGCGATGGTGTGCGAGACCTCGGTGGTGCCGGCGGCGGCCTCCTGCACGTTGCGGGTGATCTCCTGGGTGGCGGCGGCCTGCTGTTCCATGGCCCCGGCGATGGAGCCGACGATCTCGTCGATGCCGACCACCGTTTCGCCCACCCCCTTGATCGCGGTGACGGCGGCTCCGGTCACGCCCTGCATGGTGGCGATCTGGGCGCCGATCTCCTCGGTGGCCTTGGCGGTCTGGGTGGCGAGGTTCTTCACCTCGCTCGCCACCACGGCGAAGCCCTTGCCGGCCTCGCCCGCCCGCGCCGCCTCAATGGTCGCATTCAGCGCCAGCAGGTTGGTCTGGGCGGCGATGGAGTTGATCAGGCCGACGATCTCGCCGATGCGGTGGGCGGCGTCGGACAGTCCGACGACATGGGCGTTGGTCTCCTCAACCGCCCGCACCGCGCCGCGCACCATGTCGAAGGACCGGCGAACCTGATCGCCGATCTCGGCGATGGAAGCCGACATCTCCTCCGTCGCGGCGGCGGCGGTCTGGACGCTGATGCCCGCCTGGGCGCTGGCGGCGGCGACGGTGGCGGCCTGCCGGTTGGTGCTGTTGGCGCGCTCCAGCATGCCGGCGGCGTTGCTGCGCACCTGATGGGCGCCGGAACCGACCAGCTGAACCACCTCCGCCACCCGGACTTCGAACAGGTCGGCCAGCTCCTGGATGGCGCGGCGTTTCTCCGCCTCGGCGTCCGCCTTCTGGCGCTGCTGGTCGGCGGTCAGCCGCTCCACCTCGCGGGCGTTGGTCTGAAACACCTCCAGCGCGCGGGCCATGGCACCGATCTCGTTGCGCATCCAGCCGCCTTCGACCACGGTGCCGAGCTGTCCGGCGGCCAGATCGGCCGTGTTGCTCGCCAGCCGCCGCAAGGGGCGGGTGATGGAGCGGGCGAGCAGCAGCCCGGCCGCCATCATCGCCAGCAGCAGCCCGCCCATCACCAGGGCGAAGTCGCGGCGGGCCGATGCGGCGGCATCGCGGGTGGCCTGGGTGGCGGCGGCGGTGGAGCGGCCGATGGCCGCCTGCGTCTCCATCACCTTGGCGGTCAGGGCGGCGAACTGGTCGTCGGAGTGGGCCATCATCGGGATGCCGATCAGGCGGTCGATGGCCGCCATCTGGTTCATCTCGTCCACCGCCTTGGCATAGGCGCCGATCCGCACCGACACTTCGTCCAGCATCGTCCGCTCCGCCTCGATCAGCGGCATGGCCCGCAGTTCGGCAATGGCGGCGCGCGCCCTGCCCAGGTTGGCGGCGATGGCGTCGCGCATGGCCTGGAGCTTCTTCTCTTCGATCCCGGACCCCGACAGGGCCAGATGCCGGGACACGTCGCTGTGGATGACGTAGGCGATGGCGACCAGCCGGTCTATGCGGCCCAACTGCTCCGCCGCCTCGCGGTGGATGGCGTCCACGGCGCCCAGGGCCTGTTCCGACTGCCGGTCGGCCAGCACCAGCGCCGCCACCGTCAGGACGATCCCCATCAGGGGGGCTGCGAACACACGGCCTGCCACAGACAGGCCGGACAGACGCGCAAAGACACCGCCGCTCATGCTCACCCCCAACAGTTCCGCCTCCAACGGCCCTACCCGCCGGTCACCGCCCTATGCAGGAGCCGTCACTTGTAGATGCCGACATAGGCGACCAGTTCCTGGCCCGGCACGCGCTTCACGTAGGTGATCTTCGGTTCGATCCTATTGCTGGCGGGGTTCAGCCAGCGATACTCGACCCAGCCCTCGCTCTTGTCCTTGGCGACGGCCAGCACGTCCTGGACGATGAAGCGGCCGTCCGGGTCCTTGACGTTGATGACGCTCTGGCCGACGCCGGCCGGACGCGGCGGGTAGACTTTCCACACGCCGGCGAAATCGATGACGTTGACGTAGATCTCACCGTGCTTGTACGGACCGTCGGCGTTGAACGCCTTGGCGGCCTCGTCCAGGCCCTGGGCGGCGATCAGGTCCACCGCCTTCAGTGTGATGGACTTCGCGTCCTCCTGCGTCGGCTTGGCCTGCTCGGCGACGGCCGGGCTGGACAGCGGGGCGGAAACGGCAGTCCCGACGGCAATCAGGGCGACCGCCAGCAAACGAAACCACAGGCGCATGTGCTTTTTCCCCAAGAAATGCGGGACGGCCGGCAGACGCCGGACGCCCCTGACATGTTTTATCCGGCCGTCATCGCCTTCGCGTGCGGCCATTTTCCCGAAAGGCTACTATCAGAAGGTTTCATGCGTTTGTCCGCTGCATTTCTATGCGATCATATTGCATTGCAACATAGCAATATTGCAAATGAATAGCCGGCAGGTGCACTCTCCGGCGGTATCGCCTTGCATTTGAACGTATTGGCCGTGCGGCGAGAGCGGCTGGGCGGGTATGGACAAGCCATTCGCGCGCCGATGCGGCTTATCAACGCATTGGTCCCTCCCACAGCCCGCGCGTGACGGTTTGCCGCCCCTTTTTTCCATCGACAGCCGCGCCGTTCGGGTGGAGCATCGAAAGTCCGATGCGGGCGCCCCGCCGGCTCCGGACCCGATGCGTTTTCCCAGCGCCCGTCCGTCGCCGCCCGTCGCCCGATCCGGACGCAATCTTCTGGAAAAGTGCCAGTTCTTTAAAGTGCCAGTCTGAAGTGCCACACGCGAACGGGCCGCCCCGGCGGCCGGCGCCGGCGGCCCCTTTCCCGCCCTGGCCCCGTCCCCCGGTCACGACAGCCCGAAGCTTCGACGGGAGGTGTGAATGCCGCATACGCAAATCCGGACGGCGCGCTGCGCGGCGCTGGTCGGCCCCTATCTCGCCGGCAAAACGACACTGCTGGAAAGCCTGCTGTTCGCCGCCGGGGCCGTCACCCGCAAGGGCAGCGTGCGCGACGGCAATGCCGTGGGCGACAACTCGCCGGAGGCGAAGGCCCGGTCGATGAGCACCGAGCTGAACGTCGCCTCCTTCGATTATCTGGGGGAACGTTGGTCGATCCTAGACTGCCCCGGTTCGGTGGAACTGGCGGGGGAGGCACAGGCGGCGCTGATGGCCGCCGACATCGCCATCGTGGTGGCGGAGGCCGCACCGGAAAAGGCGGTGCTGCTGGCCCCGCTGTTCAAGGTGCTGGACGATCACCGCATCCCGCATCTGCTGTTCATCAACAAGATCGACACGCTGGGCGATATCAGGGTGCGCGACGTCGTCGCCGCCTATCAGGAGGTCTCGACCCGCAAGCTGGTGCTGCGCGAGGTGCCGCTGCGCGAGAACGGCCAGATCACCGGGCTGGTCGATCTGGTCAGCGAGCGTGCCTGGCGCTTCAACCCGCACAAGCCGTCCGACCTGGTCGCCCTTCCCGATGGCGCCCGCGACTGGGAGGCGGAGGCGCGGCAGGCGATGCTGGAATCGGCGGCCGATTTCGACGACGGCCTGCTGGAAAAGCTGCTGGAGGACATGGCTCCCGACAGTGCCGAGCTGTACGAGACGCTGGCGCACGAACTGGCCGACGACCTGATCGTGCCGGTCTTCTTCGGGTCGGCGGAGAACGACAACGGCGTCCGCCGCCTGCTGAAGGCACTGCGGCACGAGGGGCCGGAGGTTGCCACCACCGCGGCCCGCATCGGCATCCCGGCCGACGCGGCGGTGGCGGCGCAGGTGGTGAAGACGATGATGGGGTCCCATGCCGGGAAGCTCAGCCTCGCCCGCATCTGGCGCGGCACCGTCACCGACGGCATGACGCTGGGGGCTGAACGGGTGTCCGGCATCTTCCAGCAGTTCGGCCGCGACCAGACCAAGGTGCCGCAGGCCGTCGCCGGCGATCTCGTGGCCCTCGGCCGGCTGGAGAAGGCGGCGACCGGCGACCGGTTGACCGAGAAGGCCAATCTCGGCCCGCCCGCCGACTGGCCGGCCGCCGCCCCGCCGGTGCATGGGCTGGCGCTCCGCGCCGAGAACCGCAATGACGAGGTGAAGCTGTCCGCGGCCTTGCAGAAGCTGCGGGAGGAGGACCCGTCCCTGACGCTCGACCAGTCGGCCGAGACCGGCGAACTGGTGCTGTGGGGCCAGGGCGACGTGCATCTGAAGCTGGCGATGGACCGGCTGCGCAGCCGATTCAACGTCGCGGTGAGGGGCCAGCCGCCGCAGGTGCCCTACAAGGAGACGATCCGCAAGGGCACCGGCCACCATGCCCGCTTCAAGCGCCAGACCGGTGGCCATGGCCAGTTCGCCGACATCCATGTCGAGATCCGGCCGTTGCCGCGTGGGTCGGGCATCCAGTTCGAGGATGCGGTGGTCGGCGGCGCCGTGCCGCGCCAGTACATTCCGGCGGTGGAGGCCGGCGTGCGCGACGCGGCGGTGCGCGGGCCGCTGGGCTTTCCGGTCGTGGATTTCGCGGTGGCGTTGACCGGCGGCCAGTTCCATGCCGTCGACAGTTCCGACATGGCCTTCAAGACGGTGGCGCGGCAGGCGATGGCCGATGCCCTGCCGACCTGCGAGCCGGTGCTGCTGGAACCGATCCTGACCGTCACCATTGCAGTCCCCAGCGCCTTCACGCCGAAGGTTCAGCGTCTGGTCAGCGGACGGCGCGGCCAGCTGCTGGGCTTCGATGCGCGGCCGGGCTGGCCCGGCTGGGACGAGGTGAAGGCGTGCATGCCCCAGGCCGACATGCAGGATCTGATCGTGGAACTGCGGTCGCTGACCTTCGGCGTCGGCAGTTACAGCGCCGAGTTCGAACGGCTTCAGGAGGTGGTCGGCAAGGCGGCCGACCGGGCCGTGGAAATCCGCCGCGACATGCTGGCGGCACAATAGACGAAGGAACCGCTCCACCGCCCGGCTGGCGGGCGGTGGAGCGGTTCCTCATTAGCCGATCTTCTGGCCTTACCCGATCTTCTGCTTGGCCATCGCGCCCAGACGCAGGCGGAGCGCGTTCAGCTTGATGAAGCCTTCCGCATCCTTCTGGTTGTAGACGCTGTCCTGCTCGAAGGTCACATAATCCATGCGGTACAGCGAGTTGGGCGACTGGCGGCCGACGACCGTGACGTTGCCCTTGAACAGCTTCAGACGGACGGTGCCGTTGACCAGCGACTGGGTCTGGTCGATCAGCGCCTGGATGGCCAGACGCTCCGGGCTCCACCAATAGCCGCAATAGATCAGCTCGGCGTAGCGCGGCATCAGCTCGTCCTTCAGGTGGCCGGCGCCACGGTCGAGCGTGATGCTCTCCATCGCGCGGTGCGCCACCAGCAGGATGCTGCCGCCCGGGGTCTCGTAGACGCCGCGCGACTTCATGCCGACATAGCGGTTCTCGACCAGATCGAGGCGGCCGATGCCGTTCTCGCCGCCCAGGCGGTTCAGCTCGGTCAGCAGGGCTGCCGGCGACAGCGCCTTGCCGTCGATGGCGACCGCGTCACCGTTCTTGAACTCGACCTCGATGTAGGTCGGGGTGTCCGGCGCCTTTTCCGGGGCGACGGAGCGGGTGTACATGTCCTCGTCCGGCTCGACCCACGGATCCTCCAGCGCCTTGCCCTCGTACGAGATGTGCAGGAGGTTGGCGTCGGTGGAGTAGGGGGCCTCGCCGCGCTTGTCCTTCGCGATCGGAATCTGGTTCTTCTCGGCGTAGTCCAGCAGCGTGGTGCGGCTGTTCAGGGTCCATTCGCGCCACGGCGCGATGACCGTGATGTCCGGGCGCAGGGCGTAATAGCCCAGCTCGAAGCGGACCTGGTCGTTGCCCTTGCCGGTGGCGCCATGGGCGACGGCATCGGCGCCGACCATGTTGGCGATCTCGATCTGGCGCTTGGCGATCAGCGGCCGGGCGATCGAGGTGCCGAGCAGGTAGGTGCCCTCGTAGAGCGTGTTGGCGCGGAACATCGGGAAGACGAAATCGCGCACGAACTCTTCGCGCAGATCGTCGATGAAGATGTTTTCCGGCTTGATGCCCAGAAGCTCGGCCTTCTTGCGGGCGGGCTCCAACTCCTCGCCCTGGCCGAGGTCGGCGGTGAAGGTCACCACCTCGCAGGCGTAGGTCTCCTGAAGCCACTTCAGGATGACCGAGGTGTCGAGGCCGCCCGAATAGGCGAGCACCACTTTCTTGATCTGTTTGCCGGACGCGCCGCTCATGGGACTGCTCTTGCAGTAGAGAAAGGTAAGGCCGCGACCGTACGGCCTTTCCCGCCCGCCTTCAAGCCCTGCCGGCGCCGATCTGCCCCTGGGAATGACTGGGACCGGCTACTCGATCTTCTCGCCGGGGTAGGTGCCCCAGAAATCGGCGCGCTTCATCCAGCCGCGATAGCCCTTCACATCGACCTCGCACCACTCGTCGCGGCACTTCTTCAGCGATCCGATGACGCCGGGCTCTGCCCGCGCCACCACGGCGCCGTCGCCGCGCGGCGCCTCATAGATCGCGCGGGTCTGGCCGACGATCAGCACGCCGCGGCGTCCCGACAGCGCGCTCTGGTGCACCCAGCCTTCCGCCCCCTCCCAATCGCGGATGCGGCGCCAGGTGTCGAATTCCTGGATGATCTCCACCGGCATGTCCTTGCGCTTGAACACCCATTCGATGGGGTAGCTGCCGTTGGGGCCGGAGCGCAGGTTCACCTCGCCGACGCGCACGGTGACGAAGCGGGGGATCGGCAGGCCCGACGCGTGGGTCGGGTCCTTCCCCTCCGCGGCGAACGCCGCGCTCCCGCCGCCCACGAAAAGCCCCGCCCCCAACCCCGCGATCAGGACCAGAGCGGCGAGGACGGAGCGGCGGACAGGCATGGCGGCACCGGAACAGGGATAAGGGAGGGCAAACCGGGCCGCACTATAGAGACCACCCGTTCGATAGGGCAAGCATCGCCACCCCGCCGCCACCCCCGATGCCGTGCCCATCGGACGGTGCGGCCGGCTTGCCGCAGGGTGGCCTTTCGCGACGGACTTCTGGACAGTCCAACGACCGCTTGGTATGGCAACCATGGACCGGAGCAGCCCGTGCCGAGACCTTCAGATGCGGGCAGCCGGGGCAAGGGAGGACCAGCACCGATGACCGACAAGAAGAAGCCGCTCGTTGTCGTCACCCGCAAGCTGCCGGACGTCATCGAGACGCGCATGATGGAGCTGTTCGACACCCGGCTCAATCCGGACGACGTGCCGCTCACCCCTGCCCAGATGCAGGACGCGATGAACATCGCCGAGGTGCTGGTGCCCACCGTCACCGACCGTATCGACCGCGCGCTGATCGAGGCCGCCGGGCCGCAGCTGCGGCTGATCGCCTCCTTCGGCACCGGCGTCGACCACATCGACCTGAAGGCAGCGCGCGAGCGCGGCATTGTCGTCACCAACACCCCCGGCGTCCTGACCGAGGACACCGCCGACATGACCATGGCGCTGCTGTTGGCCACCGCGCGCCGCGTGGCGGAGGGCGAGCGGCTGGTCCGCTCCGGCCAGTGGACCGGCTGGGGTCCGACCACCATGCTGGGCCACCGCATCAGCGGCAAGCGGCTGGGCATCCTGGGCATGGGCCGCATCGGCTCGGCGCTGGCCAAGCGGGCGCGCGCCTTCGGCATGTCGATCCACTACCACAACCGCCGCCGCGTCCATCCGGAGCTGGAGCAGGAGCTGGAGGCGACCTACTGGTCCAGCCTGGACCAGATGCTGGCGCGGATGGACATCGTGTCGATCAACTGCCCGCACACGCCGGCCACCTATCATCTGCTGTCGGAACGCCGGCTGAAGCTGCTGCGCCCGCACTGCTACATCGTCAACACCTCGCGCGGCGAGGTGATCGACGAGGTGGCGCTGACCCGCATGCTGTCGAAGGGCGAAATCGCCGGCGCCGGTCTGGACGTGTTCGAGCATGAGCCGGCGGTCAACCCGAAGCTGCTGCGGCTGGACAATGTCGTCCTGCTGCCGCACATGGGCTCCGCCACCATCGAGGGCCGCATCGACATGGGCGAGAAGGTGGTGATCAACATCAAGACCTTCAGCGACGGCCACGCCCCGCCCGACCGCGTCCTGGAAGCGCTGCTGTAAGACGCAGTTCCCTTCCCCTTCGGACGGGGGAAGGGGCCGGTCAGGGCGCGGAGGCTTCCAGCGGGGCGGCCTCCCGTGCCGGGACCTCCTGCAGCTCCGCCTCCAGCCTTGCCTTGGCGGCGGCGGCCAGCTGCTCGTCGGCTTGGATGCGGGCCATGTCCTCCGGTGCGACGGCGCCGGCGGCGATCACCAGCTCGGCGAAATCGGACAGATAGACGCTGCCCTTCACGGTGCGCTGGACCAGCACGTTGCGCTTGTCCTCGGCATCGCGTTTGCGCTTGACGAAGCCCAGGACCGACAGACGGTCGAGTGCACGGGTCACCGCCGGCTTGGAAATGTTCAGCAGGGACGCCAGACCGCGCACGGTGTGCGGCGGGTCGGTCAGATAAACCTGGAGAAGGATCGCCAGTTGCCGCGCCGACAGGTCCGGCGCGTCCTTGCGGACGCTGGCGACCAGCGCGGTGCGCCACAACCCGAGCGCCTTGAGGTTCCGTGCCATGCCTCCCCCCGGAAAGCCGCGTGCGGTTCCGCAACCGCAGCACGCGCCGCGAAGTGTCGCTTACCCGAACGATGCAGGCAAGACTTTCGCGTTCCCGGGAGAGGGACGGCGCTGGTGCCCGCCTACTTTCCGTCCCGCTTCAGCACCACCGGCTTGGCCGTGCCGGTGACCAGCAGGTTTCCGCCGGCGAGCGGAACGACGGTCAGGCTGCCGCCGGCCGACACCGGGGCGAGGCTGACCGCCTGCTTGGCGGCGTTGGCGGCAGGCTTCACCCCGCCGGGGACCTCCTTGGGGTCGAAGAAAGCGTCTTCTCCCTGGCCGGCGACATCGTAACCCGTGCATTCGCTGCCGACGCAGATGCTGGTCTCGTCGATGCGCGCCTTTCCGGTGGGGGCGTTGAAGGGCGCATTGTCCGCCCCGCCGCCGCTCCAGCTCCAGCTGCCGCGCAGCCAGTCCGGCAGGCGGGTGTCCTTCTGGACCTCCAGATTGTCGGTGATCAGGCCGATGCTGCCATTCAGCCCTTGTGTGGCCACCGCCTCGGCAATCTTGCGGGCTTCGGCGGCGGGGATGCCGTAGCGGGTGGCGATCTGCGGCGTCCAGGCCGTCACCGCACCGTCCACCGCCTTGCGCAGGCGGTCGTCCCAGCCGGACGCGATCCAGCGCTGGTTGGACCAGCCGGAGGCATCCTTGACCAGCTGGGGCAGTTGCGGGGCATCGGCGCCCTGATCGGCTCCCTGATTGGCGACGAACAGGCGCGGATCGACCGCCGACTTCATGCGGTCGATGCCCATCTGGCGGTAGGTGGCGAAGCGGATGGTGCCGGTGCGGTTGGAGGCCGCCTCCAGCATCGGGGCGAGCAGGTCGTCAACCGCCTTCCAGGCTGGGGTAGCGAGCAGGGCCTTGTCGTCGGGGCAGGCGGGATAGGCGCCGAAATTGTCGCGGTTGCTGCCATAGAGCGGCTCCATCGCCTTCCAGGCCGCCGCTCCGCGCTTCTCCATCACCGAACAGGGCCACGCCATCTCCACCTCGTCGCTGACGACGCGCAGAGCGGTGAGGAAACCGTCGTCGGTGGCGAGATCGACCCCGGAGGCCGTCTCGCGGGCATAGGAATCCTCGATGCCGGCGATGGCCTCGCGCAGCAGCGCCTCCGCCTTCGCGCGGTCGGGGGAGGGGCCGAAGCGCAGCAGGTAGGCGTTCCATCCCTTGCCCAGCCCGCCGCGGATTTCGCCAAGCCGTTTGCCGGCGCCGGCCGGATCGCCAGCGATGCCGTCGACGATGGCGGACATCGCGGCGACCGCCTTCGGCATCGAGTCGGACAGAGCGGTGCGCCGGGCATCCAGCACCGGGCCGAGGCAGGAGCCGGGAGTGGCGGCGGTCGCACACTGGTTGCGCTGCGCCAGCCAAGCCCGCTGTTCCGTCCGCAGCCGGTCACGGTCGGCGGCTGCGGACAAATCCTGCAACGCCTTGTAGAGGCCGGCGATCTCCCGGTCGGCGTCGGCCAGCTTGGGATCGGCGCAGATCGCCTTTTCCACCGGCGTGGAGGCCGCCTTGCAGTCGAAGGACGGCTCAGCCCTTGCGGCCCCGCCGACGATCATGATCGAGAGCGCAGCCGCCGCCCCCGCCAGCATTGCGCCGCCGATGGACGGCTTCCCGTTTTTGCGCTTGTCCATAACCGCTCGGTTTTTCTCTGCCCGGCCCATCATGCCTTCCTGGGACTGTGATTCGCGGAAGATACGGAATCCGTTGCGGCTTGTCCTCTGCCTCCCTGCCAATTCCGAGGAGCGGCAATCAAAGAAAGCAGTCAAAGAAAAGCGACTGCGATTGCGGCGAAATGGCAGCTGGCCGCGGTCAGCACGAACAGGTGCCAGACGGCGTTGTTGTAGGGCATGCGATCCATCAGGTGGAAGACGACGCCGACGGTGTAGACCAGCCCGCCGGCGACCAGCAGCCACAGGGCTGGCGCCGACAATGCCGATCCAAGCGGTTCCAGCGCCGTGACCACCGCCCAGCCCAGTCCGAGGTAGAGCGCCAGCCCCAGCCGGTTGAAGCGACCCGGAAAACGCAGCTTCAGCGCGGCACCGAAGGCGGCCCCGCCCCAGACGGCGCCACCCAGCCCGATCCCTTGGCCCAGCCCAAGCGTGAAGGGCGTGTAGGTGCCGGCGATCATCACGAAGATCATGGCATGGTCGACTCGCCGCAGCACCGCCTTGCCGAAGCCGGGCGGGGCGAGGTTATAGGCGGCCGAGGCCGTCAGCATCCCCACCAGACCCAGGCCGTAGACGGTCAGCGCCAGCGCCGTATGGACCGGCACGGCGCCGGAAAACACGCCTTCATTCAGCAGCCAGACGAAACCGGCGAGGCCGGCGGTGACGCCGATGGCATGAACGACCGCATCGGCCCGCCGCTCACCGACGCTGTAGACGGGAAACTGGTGGGCATCCGGCATTGGCACACCGCTTCGGTCGACGCAAAGAGAGAAGTCGGCCGCCGGAGTGGGGCCTGCGTCGAACATGGTGTGCCGGCAGCGGCCACGCCAGCGGTCCTGTCCGATGGAAAGAACCCGGCGGGCGCTGCTTCGGCGAACCGCTTATGCCGGACGGAACGGCCGCGTTACGCCGTCACTCCGCTGCGAAGGCCACGGCCGCGGTGTGGCGGTGGCGCGGCATCGGCTCCGACAGGTTGGCGGCCTTGCGGAAGTAGCACAGGGCATAGACACGGACGCAGCCGGTGAGATTGTCGCAGTCCTGGCGTTCGGCATCGATCTTCGACACCAGTTCGCTCATCGTCATGAACTCGCGGGCGCAGATTTCCTCAAGCGACTCCCACTCCACCGGCATCAGCTTCATGCTGGTCCGCTTGCCGTTCACCCTGATGTTGCGCATGTGCATGGGAGAGCCCTCCGTTGCTGATGCATAAATGGGTATGCGAAACGGCGGCGTGTGTGCTGTGAAGTTTTTCACAGGGAAAATGACCGCTCCGAGCGGGGAGCCGTCGAAGGGCCGGGCGGGCATCATGGGATCGACATCGGATCGGGGGACAGCATGACACCAAACGAAGCCTTGCGTGCGATCATGAACGAGGCGGCGGCGGCGCGTTCCGCCCTGTGCGAGAACGAACTGGTTATCCGTCTGGACAACATCCTCGCCATTGCCCGCGAAGCGCTGGTGGGGCAGGACGGGGACGAAATGCCGCAGCCGTCACGGAACGAAGGCGGTGGCTGTCCGGAGCGGTGAGAGGGACATCGCGGTCACATCCAAGGTGCTGAGACAATTGGTCACGCGTGGTCGTAAGTCTGCACAACTTCGCACACCCACGAATTGCATAGGGGAGTAACATTCCGGACTTACCTCCGTCGTTCCCGGCCTGGAAAATCAGGGAGGGCAGGCGGAGGACTTCTCAAACCGAAATGGGACTTCCCAGGCAATGGTTCCGACCCCGACTCCGACCTGCATCCTCCGCGGCACTTACGTTCGTTCCATGTTCGGCGATGTGCCCGTCGAAAGCCTGAAGATCGGCGATATGATCAAGTCGTCGGTGACCGGTGAGTTCCGTTCGATCCGCTGGATCGGCAGGCGTCTGCTGGCGGGTTCGTCCTTCGATACCGAGCATCTGCGCAAGGTCCATCTGCCGGTGCGGATCGCCCGTGACGCCATCGCCCGGAACATGCCGTCCCGCGATCTCTATATCTCCCCCAGCCATGCGCTGCTGATCGGCGAGTACGGTGTTTCGGCCCGTCTGCTGATCAACGGCTCGTCGATTCGGCAGGTGGATGCGATGGAGGAGATCGAGTATTTCCACATCGAACTTGACAGCCATGACGGCATGTACGCCGAAGGGCTGCCGGTCGAGACCTACCTCGAAGCCGACAACCGTCAGGCCTACGACAACGCTGCCGAGTATGAGGCGCTGTATCCGGGAGACGATCCGCGCATTCAGGAACCCTGTGTGAAGATCGACATTCCGCTGGCCGCGCTGGAGCAAATCCGCAAGAACGTCAACAAGCGCGCCGAGCAGATCGAAACGGCCGAACTGGCCTGAAGCCGAACTTGGCCCGCCTGTGGGCCGAATTGTCGAATGCAAGAGAGGGCCGTCCTGTGGGGCGGCCCTTTTGCGTTGGCGGAGGCATATCGAGCCAGCGGGCGGCGTTCGGCATGCCCCCGGTTCGGCCGGGCGTCCCATCCCCGGTGATGACCTGCCGGTGGGAATGATGCGCTGGGCAAAGACAGACCTCACCTGCCGGCCACCTTGCAGCCGGCCATAGCAGCCAGCCGGAACGATGCAGATTGTGGCCCCCAGCGTAGACCAACCCCTGTGCACATAAAAAAACCGCCGCTAACCCGATGGATTAGCGGCGAGTTGAACAGGGAGGCTTCACGTCTGGGAGACGTGAGGTTTATGATCTGCCCCTGTCGGCTAACGTCGGAAGTCCCCCGAAATTTTCGAACAAGTCATTGAAATTCAATGAATGAAATGTCGGTAGATGTCGGTTGATGTCGTGTGAAAGCGGGAGTAGGTTGAGACCCCGGTGAGACCCCAAGGAAAGGGCTGGGCGTATATGGCGACGAAATTGACGGATCGCCTCCTTCAGTCGGTTCAGCCGCCGGAAGCAGGTCGCCTGTTGCTGACCGACGCGAACACGCCTGGGCTGGAGTTTCGCGTTACGGCCACCGGCCTGAAGTCCTGGCGTGTCCGGTATCGCGTGACCGGCGGGGGCAAGCAGAAGCACGCTGCCATCGGCCCATATCCGACCATCGGGCTTGCGGATGCCCGGGAACGCGCGCGGGACATCTATGCAGCAGCGAAGAAGGGCATCGACCTTCCTGAACAGGAGAAACGTGCCGCCGAGGACGATGAGCGCAGCGCCAGGCGACCGGCGACTGTGGCAAAGCTGCTGAGCCGCTACGTCGAGGAATACTGCAAGACGAACCAGCGCCGGTGGCAGACGGTCGAGCGAATGTTCAATGCCCATGTCGAGCCGGCCATCGGGGCGAAGGCGCTGGACGAGGTGCGGCGCGCCGACATCGTGGAACTGCTGGACGACCTTCAGAACAAGAAGGGGCTGAACGCCCAGGTGAACCGAATCCGCTCCCAGCTCATCGCCGCCTTCAACTGGGCAGTGGAGCGGGAGTTCCTGGACGTCAACCCGGCTGCGACGGTGAAACGCCGGAAGAACATCGAGGCGCCGCGGGAGCGGGTGCTTGAGGATAGGGAGCTTGCCGCGATATGGAAGGCCGCCGCGAGCCTGAGCTACCCAAGCAACCAGCTCGTGCGCCTGCTGATCCTCACCGGCCAGCGCCGTGACGAGGTGCGGTGCCTTCCGTGGTCGGAGATCGGCGACGACCTATGGACGCTTCCGGCCGAGCGGAACAAGGGCAAGCGGCAGCATGAGGTCCCGTTGACCACGGCGGCTCTGGAGGTGTTGGGTGGGGTGACCCGACTCGGGCCGTTCGTCTTCTCCTGCGACGCGGAGGGGAAGAAGCCCTATGCCGGCATGAAGCGGCTGAAGGAGATCCTGGATCGGGAAAGCAAGGTGACGGGATGGGCGATCCACGACATCCGTCGCACGGTCGCAACTGGGCTTGGTCGCCTTGGTGTCTCCCAGGAGGTCATTGAGCACATCCTGAATCATTCCCGGCCAGCGCTTCATAAGACCTACAACGTGCACGCCTACCGCGAGGAGAAGCGCACAGCGCTGGAGGCTTGGGCGCGGCATGTCGAGGGTGTGGTGACCGGCAAGCGCGCCAACGTGGTAGAGTTGGCGGAACGCCGGCAGGCGACTTGATCACTGCCCCGTGACGACGGGGCGCACGACATCGGCGCGGCTACCCCGACGGGGGGAACAGGTGACACCGCATCACCTCGCCGCGCCGACCTTTCCTGCGGCCAGCGCCTGCGGAGGCGTCTCTTGCACATCCCTTTCCAGTTCCAAGATACGCCGTCTTTTGCCGAGATCGCCGCGGAATGGGCCCGCTTGCCAGGAGCTCCGTCGGAGCCTGACATCCTCACGCGATTGGTGTCAGCCATATGGCGTGGGGAATTTGAGGGCAGCGGAGACCAGCCAAGCTCGATGATCTTTCTCTTTCGGAAGCCGGAGGACCGGAAGGAGGAGAACAGCGCCACGGTGGAATACCTTGACGACGATGGAGTCGTGACGAAAACCGTATGGCAGCGGGTTGAAGGCGTTCTGGACGACATCATCCTGGAGAATGCGGCGACTGCTGAGCGCGAAGCGATTTCGCTTTCCCGGCAGGATCTCTTGAACGCCCTGAAGTGGACAGGGCATTCGGTCAGCTACCGGGAGAATGCGGATGCATTCACTGCCCTGGCGGCGCAACCCTTGGCCTTCTACAAACCTTTGTCCAGGAGCCATCACATCGATGTATTGCGCCTTCGACGCGCCGACCTCGCCGCGTGGTTTGATGGCAGCGGCCTGCCGTGGCCACGCCCGGCATGGCTGCCGCTACCAATAGCGCTCCCGGCAGTGGCATTGCCCGATCCGACGCCCACCAGGGCAGCTTTCCCAGACAGGAAGGTCAATCTCCTAAGGGACGTCGCCAAGCGCTGGGCGAAGATGTCAGGAGAGCAAGAAAGCCTCTTTCTCAAGGACGCCATCACTGGGATTCGCTCCGGCGAACTTGCGGTGATGGCACGATCCGGCAGCGGTGACCGGCGCATCAGGGGAATGCTGCTGCCGATGCCTCTTGAGACCATAGAGTTCATGACGTTCGGATGGTTAGATGAAGACGAGAGAACCAAGGAATTCGCCTGCGGCCTTCTGGTGACCAGGGAGGCACTGGCGGCTTGGTATCGGCCGGGAGTGCCAGAGACGCCCGGTCCGGCGCTGAACGAGCTATGGCCCGCGCCGGACGCGCCGAAGGAGGGGCCAAAGGAGACCGCCCCCGAGAACGCGCCAGTTGCCGCACCAGATGCGGCGCTGGAGGAAGCCCCGTCCGCCGAGATGACCGCCCAGGAAGGGCCTGCGCCGGGCGCGACGCTGGAGGAGGTGCCAGCCGCCGAAGGAGAGCCCGCGCCGGATGCTGGATCGGCAGCACTGCAGTGCGACGGCGACGAGCAATTTACGCCGCCGAAGCTACGAGGTCCCGGCAGGCCGCCGGGCGGCGCCCACGACAACGCCGTGCTGGACGAGTTCCGACGGTGGCCGGCAGGGCAGGAAATGAACATCAGCGAAATCGCGGGCCGGACGAGAGCAACCCGCCCTCGAGTGAGATTGCTGCTCGAGCGCTGGACCGCCTCGCAGGCCGAGCGAGACGCAGAATAAAAATCCATTTATCGTCCATTTATTGAGGAATTTTATGTCCAGTCACTCCTGAGTAATTCTGTCTCTGTCGACTGGCGTCGGTCGTTGAAGCGACCGCGCCGGCAAGCAGAGGAGAGAAGACCTTGCAGGAGACGACCATCCCCATCGCTGTCGATATTCCCGAGGCGTGCAAAATGAGCAGCCTGGGGCGCGACACGATCTATAAGCTCATCAAGGAGCGGAAGATTGTCGGCAAGAAGTCGGGCCGCCGCACGTTGGTGGTGGTCGACTCGCTGCGCGACTACATCGCTGGCCTACCCGGCGTGTACAAGGAAGCCGCATGATGAAAAACCGCCCCGCGTTGGCAGTACGCGGAGCGGTTGGAACCGGAAACATGGGCGGGTTGACAGCCCATCTTAATCCGGAACCATCCTTATCCGCAACATTCCCGACCTCGCGACTGATCCGGTATTACGGCCTTTCTGCTTCTGCGGCACGCACGCTGGCAGAACTGGCCGGCTGGGTGGCGCCGCTGTGAGCGCCCCCGTCGTCCGCCTCCCCGTCCGCCGCCGGTTGCACATCGCCCGGCCGCTGACGACTCACCAGAGCATCGCCGGCGTGGTCACTGACCTGGAGCGTCTGCCCCAGCATCCCGACCCCGCAGACATCCGCGCCATCGCTGATCGGCTGCACACGCTGGCCGACCGGCTGGAGGGCGGACGCCATGGCTGACGCACCCCGCACGCCCCCGCATAACGAGGAGGCCGAGCAGGCGCTACTCGGCGCGCTGCTGGTCAAGAACGCCGCCCATGCCAAGGTCGCGGACTTCCTGCGGCCGGAGCACTTCCACGACCCGGCGCACCAGCGGATCTTCGCGGCCATCGTCGAGACCATCGGCGCCGGCCGGGTGGCATCGCCCGTCACCCTGCGGTCCCTGTTCGACGCCGACCCGGACCTGACCAAGGAAGGCGGAGGCGCCTACCTCGCCGAGCTGGCCGGCAACATCGTGACCGTGGTCAACGCCGCCGATTATGGCCGGACCATTCACGACCTGTTCATGCGCCGCCAGCTGATCGAGGTAACGGCCGAGGCGATGGAGGAGGCATATCGCCCCAGCCTGACCAGACCCGAGGAGATGATCGCCAACTTGGACGCGTCGACGGCGGCCCTTCTCGTGCACGCGCACGCGGGAGCGGCTGAACTCGTCACCGCGGCCGACGCTGCCGAAGGGGCGATGCAAGCGGCACAGCGTGCCCAGCATGCGCCCGACGGCGTGAGCGGCCTTGCCACCGGGCTTGTTGACCTGGACCGCCGGTTGGGCGGCCTACAGGGTGGGGATCTGGTCATCATCGCCGGCCGGCCCTCAATGGGGAAAACCGTCCTCGGCATGACCATCGCCACCAACGCGGCCGACAGAGGCGAGCCCGGGCTGTTCAACTCGCTGGAGATGGGAACGGTCAGCCTCGGGCAGCGCCTCCTTGCGTCCCGCAGCGGAATCAGCGTGCAGGACCAGCGAGGCCCCCTATCGCCCGAGCAGTTCCGCGCGCTGGTAGACGCCCAGCAGCATTTCGCCAACATGCCCTTGCGGATCGACCCGCAGGCCGGGCTGACCGCCGCGCAGATCGCAGCCCGCGCCCGCCTGCACCAGCGCAAGCATGGTCTGAAACTGCTGCTGATCGACTATCTCGGATTGGTGGCGCCGGCCGACCCGCGGGCGAACAAGGTCCATCAGGTCGAGGCAATCACGACCGCGCTCAAGCTGCTGGCGAAGGAACTCGACACCCCCGTCATCTTGTTGGCGCAGCTCAGCCGGCAGGTCGAGCAGCGCGAGGACAAGCGCCCCCAACTGGCCGACCTTCGCGACTCTGGCGCCATCGAGCAGGACGCCGATGTCGTCATGCTACTATTCCGCGAACAATATTATCTGGAGCGCGCCGAGCCGACGCGCCGGGCGAATGAGGGGCAGGACGCCTACAACGCCCGATATGGCGAATGGGTGCAGCGTCTCGAAGAGTGCCAGGGCATCGGCGAAATCATCATCGCCAAGAACCGCCAGGGCGGCACCGGCACCGTTGCCGTTCGCTTCGACGGCCAGCGCCAGACCTTCGAGAACCTGCATCGAGGGGGCCGGCCATGAGCGCCGCCCCGTCCCTTCTCGACAAGTGGCTGTTCATGGACGCTGTCGTGCGCGTTCCGGGGCTGTCCGACCTGGACCGGCGGATAGCCTTCCGGTTGCTCGACTACTTCGACGACAGCAGGGGCGGGGCATGGCCGGCGCTGGATACGCTCGCCACCGAACTGACCGTGACCAAGCGGGCATGCATCGATTCCGTGAAGCGGCTGGAGGCTGCCGGATGGTTCGCCTGCACACACTCCCGCGGCAGGGGGCGCAGCAACCTCTATCGGCCGATCTGGGAAAAGGTGAACCACACTTCACCAATTGAGGCCGAAAAGGTGAAGCCAGCTTCACCAATCGCCGCCGTAAAAGGTGAAGTTTCACGTCAAGAAAAGGTGAAGCCCACTTCACCCGACTCCTCCTATAGAACCCGCCTAGGATCTACAGATTCTCCCACCCTGTTTCCCGACGACGGGAAGGTGATCGCTCTCCCGAAGACGAAGGCGCCGGCCAAGCCCGCCAAGCCCGCTTTCCCAGAGGAAGCCTTCGCGGAGTTCTGGACCGTCTATCCGAGAAAGACCGACCAGGATGCAACCCGCGGCGCCTACCGCGAAGCCCTGAAGAAGGGGGCCACGCCCGCCGGCCTGATCGCCAGCGCCAGCGCCTACGCCGCCGCGGTGGCCAGCGAGGACACCCCGGCCCGGTACATCAAGAAGCCGGCCAACTTCCTGCGCCATGGTGCGTGGAAGGATACCCCCGAAGACCAAAGCCCCCACACCGCCGGCAACAGCAACCCGCGCCGTCAGTCCATCCAGGACGCGGCCAGCAGGGTCTTTGCCGACACTCCCGAAGCCCGAGCTTTCAGAGAGGCCCTGTGATGTCCAACGCCATCGCCATCCGCCCCGTCTCTGCGGTCGCCGAGTTCGGCCGCACCCCCACCGCCGAGCAGCACGCTGACACGCTGCTGGAGTTCGTCAGCCGGCCGGCCGACTCCTTCCGCGGCTTGCTGGACGCCGCCACGCTGGCCCTTGTCGTCGACGAAGTGCAAGCCGTGTTGGCGACGCCGCCGGCAGGGGAGCGGGAGGCCCGCGCCGAGATAATGACCATGATCGGCAGCTTCCCCCGCCAGCCGGACAATCCCGAGATCTACTGCGGCGCCATGGCGAAGGAAGCCTCCCGCTGGCCGGCCGACGTGATCCGGGAGGCCCGCCGGACAATCGTCCGCACCCTCAAATTCCTGCCGAGCGTCGCCGAGCTGGCCGGGGCATGCGAGAGCATCCAGGGCCGCCGCCGGCTGCTGCTGATCGCCGCGGAGCGGATGGAGCGGGAGCGCCAGCGCCGGGAGACGGAGGAGCGGCGCCGCGCCACGGCGGAAGCCCAGCGCCAGGCGCAGCGCATCGCCCACCATACCGCGTTGCGGAACCAGTTCGGTGAGCTGGCCATCGATGCTGGGGACTTCGACGACGCGGTCGCTGCTTATCGTCATGCGCCGGTCAGCCATCCCGGCATAGTCTCTCTGGCCGATTGGCTCCGTGCCCACGATAGCGCCCAGGCATGGGCCGTAGCCCTTGGCCGTCGCGCCGCCGTCATCGGCTACGCCCTGCGGCTCCAGCGGGCGGGCGTCGTCGGGCTGGACTTCGCCACCGCCATCGCCGCCATGGCCGCCAAGGGAGAAGCGGAGGAGGCGCGGCGCATGCTCGACCGGGCCGAAGCCGGAGACCCGCCGGGGATCGGGCACCCCACCGCCGACGCGGTCGCCCTGCGCCGGCAGATCGGTGCCGCCCTGGACCGCAGCGCATGCGAGGCCGAGGCCGAAGCCTTCCAGTCGCAGAGGGCGGCATGACCGACGCCAGCGCCACCGGCGCCACCACCCCGACCCCGGTTCCGTTCGCCGACCTCGATGAAGAGATCGCCACCATCATTCGGCGCGCGGACAGGTGCCGCGTGATCCTGGACAAGAAGCTGGAGGATCCAGCGGTCCGCCGTCGGCCCTCCTCCTTGTTCGCGGCTCACTGCCTCGCGGAGGCCGAGTCCGGAGACCTGCGTTACGCCCTCGAACTGGCGGACCAGACGGTGCGCACCACCGCCGCCCTGCTGGACGAAGCCATGAGCGTCCTGCGCCGCCAAGCACTGGCCGCCAGCTTCTACGCCCGGCACGCCCACGATCTGGAGGAGGCGCTTGCGGAAGCCACCGGCACCGACCCTCACCGGGGAGCGCAGCAATGACGGACACGCAGCACCAGCAGCCGGCCGAGCAGTCCAGCGCCGGCCGCAGCCAGCGCGACGCGCACGCGCTGCTGATCATCACCTATCTGTCCGGCCAGCCGACACGCGAAGCCTTCTTCGCCGCGTGGCAGCGGCTGCTCGACATCTACGTCGCCACGGGCATGGAAGCCGGCTGGTCCCGCGAAGTCGCTGAAGAATTCGCAGAGGCCGAGATCGACCACGTGGCAGACACGCTGTCCGCCCTCGGATCCCGATTCATTCCCACCGCGGGGCGCTGCTGATCATGGCTGCAAACCGCAAGAATCCCGCTGCTGACCCGCTGCAAAAACAGCCGGGCACGGTGCGTGGTCGTCCCTTCGAAAAGGGCAAGTCGGGGAACCCGGCCGGCAAGCGGCCCGGCACCAAGGCCCGCGCCACCCTGGCCGCGGAGCAGCTTCTGGACGGTGAGGCCGAGGCCATCACCCGCAAGGCCATCGACCTCGCACTTGAGGGCGACACCACCGCCCTGCGGCTGGTCCTGGACCGCATCGTCGCCCCGCGGAAGGACCGACCGGTTCGTTTCGCCCTCCCGCCGATGACGACGGCCGACGATGCCGCCAGCGCCATGTCCGCCATCGCCACAGCCGTCGCCGCCGGCGACCTCACCCCCATGGAAGCGGCCTCCCTCGCCAACGTCGTCGAGACCTTCCGCCGCACCCTCGAAACAACGGACCTGGCGCGCCGGGTTGCTGAACTGGAGTCCCGTTCATGACCAACGCACTTCACCACCGCATTGCCAAGCTGGAGCGCGCGATCAAGGCGCCTGCCGGCGGGACCGCTCCCAATCTGTCCGGCCTGACCGCGGAGGAGATGTTCCAGCTGGATGCCATCGCCGAGCGATGCCAGCAGCGGCAGCCGCTGACCGACGAAGAACTGGCCTTCGTCGACGCGATGGAGGCGAAGGTGGTCTGGACCGACGGCCCCGTTCTGTCCGCTGACCAGCAGCGCGCCGCCATGCGCGCCTTCTACCGCGCCGACCGGTGAGGGACACCATGACACCCCTTCGCCATCGTATCGAGCGCCTGGAGCGGCGGCTCCCCAGCAGCGCCAGCGCCACCGGGGAACCGGCCCGCGCCCTGGTCCGCCACATTTCGACCGACGACCGGGCCGCGCTGCGCTCCATCCTCCAGCGCTTTGCCCCCGGCCGCACCACCCTGACCACCACCGAACGGGCGGAGATCGACGCCATCGAGCACCGGACCCGCGAACGAATGGAGAGCGCCCATGCGTGAGATGCAGCGCCGCGTCGCCAAGCTGGAGGCCGCCTGTCAGCCGGCGACGGGCCAGACCGGGCCGGCCGTCCTGATCTACCGGCCAGGCGAAACCACAGAGGCCGCTGCCGCACGCCTGGGGATCGACCTTTCCCGCACCACCGCCATCGTCAGCATCCCCGACAACGGCCGATAAGGAGAGCCACCCCATGACGCATAGCAAGCTTCCAATCACTTCTGAAACGACCGAACAGACCTCGACCACCCAAAGCAGCGAAACAGAGGCATTCAGCCTGATGACCCAGGACGGGTTCGTCCTCACGGGCGGCGATGGAGAGCCGATTCTCCTGCTGGTTCCCAAGACCTCGACCGAGGAGTAAAGCCATGGGCAACGTTCGAATTTCCCAGCTCCCTCCGGTTACGCAGGTCAGCCCGTTCGCCTATGTCCCGCTGGATCAGAACGGCGTCACGTCGCGCGCCACGGTGCAGCAGATCGGCGCCGCAGCTCAGGGGCTGACGCAGTCCTTCGTCACCGCGGACAGCGAGAGCGAGACGCTTCCCAACAGCCGCAGCGCCGGCGCGACAAACGGCATCACGCGGACCGACAGCGGCCCCGGCGGCACGCTGACCTTCTCGCTGGCCGGGCAGGCGCTTGCCTTCCAGCTGCTGTCCACCACGGGCCTGACCGCGCTGACCGGCGGCGGCAGCGTCACCACGCGCTCGCTGGTCGGGCCCGGCAAGGGCTTCACGATCAGCAACGCCGACGGCGTGGCGGGGAACCCAACGTTCGCCCTGACCGGCGGTCTGCTGGCGCTGGAGGATCTGACCGGCCCCGGCGTGGTCTGTTCGACTGGACCCGATACCTACAGCCCGCGCACGCTGACCGGAACGGCCAACCAGATCGACATCACGAATGGCCAGGGCGCCGGCGGGGACCCGACCTTCGCCATCGCCGACGATCCTCGCCTTCCAGGCACGGCCGGCTTCCTTCCGCCCGGCGGCACCACGGCGCAGCGCCCGCTCTCGCCGCCCGCAGGATTCACCCGGCGCAACACCACGCTGAACGTGCTGGAGACCTGGGACGGCGCGCAATGGGTCAGCCAAGCCACCGGCGGCGTCACCAGCGTCGGCACCGGCACCGGCCTGACCGGCGGCCCGATCACGTCCACCGGGACGATCAGCATCGCCAACACCGGCGTCATGCCCGGAACCTACGGCGATGCGGCGACGGTACCGATCCCGACGCTCAACGCCCAGGGGCAGGTCACCGGCATGACGACGGCGACGATCACCCCGTCCAGCATCGGTGGCGTCCCGAGCAGCAGGACCATCGCGACCGGCACCGGCCTGACCGGCGGCGGCAACCTGACGGCCGACCGCACGATCTCTCTGGCCAACACCGCCGTGACGCCGGGTAGCTACGGCAGCGCATCGCAGGCCGGCACCTTCACCGTTGACCAGCAGGGGCGCCTGACCGCCGCCAGCAACACGACCATCACCCCGGCGGCCATCGGCGCGCAGCCGGCCGATGCCACGCTGACCGCGCTTGCCGGCCTTGACGCCACCGCTGGCTTGGTCGAACAGACCGGCGTGGACGCCTTCGCCAAGCGGACCATTGGTGTCGGCTCCTCGACAAGCATCCCGACCCGCGGTGATGCAGATGCGCGCTATCTGCAACTCACCGGCGGCACGCTGACCGGCCCCCTGACGCTGGCCGGTGATCCGGCAGGCCCGCTTCAGGCGGCGACGCAGCAGTATGTCGACAATGTCGCCCAGGGCCTCGACGTCAAGGCGTCCGTCCTGGCCGCCACCACGGCCAACATCACCCTGTCCGGCGCACAGACTGTCGACGGGTTATCCGTCACGGCCGGTGCCCGCGTGCTGGTGAAGAACCAGACCACCCAGGCGCAGAACGGCATCTATGTGGCGGCTTCCGGATCATGGAGCCGATCCACCGATATGGACGCCTGGAGCGAGGTGCCGGGCGCCTTCGTCTTCGTCGAGCAAGGCACCGTCAACGGCGATACCGGCTGGGTCTGCACCGCCAACCAGGGCGGCACGCTGGGCACCACCGCCATCACCTGGACGCAGTTCGCCGGGGTGGGGACCTACACCGGTTCCGGCCTGATCACCGTTACCGGCACGACCATCGGCACCAGCATGTCGACGGCCCGGCTGATCGGTCGCACCACGGCCGGGACCGGAGCCACGGAGGAGATTTCCGTCGGGACCGGCCTCACCCTGGCCGGCGGCTTGCTCGCCGCCAGCATCAGCGCGAGCGCGGCGCAGCCTCTGGGGGCCACCGCATCGGCCGGATCGACCGGGACCGCCGCCGATGCCGGCCACGTCCACCAACGGCAGCTGGAGTCGATCATCGCAGCGGCGGGTGACGAAACCACGGCCATCACGGTCGGGACCGGCAAAGTCACGTTCCGCATGCCCTACGCTTTCACCCTGACCGCGGTGCGGGCGTCCCTGGTGACGGCGCAGACCTCCGGCTCGCTGCTGACCATCGACGTCAAGGAGAGCGGTACGACGATCTTCTCGACCAAGCCGACCTTCAACAACGGCAGCAAGACGACGGTTGGGGCGACGACGCCCGCCGTCATCTCCGATACCGCCCTGGCCGACGATGCCGAGATGACCATCGACGTGTCGCAGATCGGCGACGGCACCGCCAAGGGCCTGAAGGTCACTCTCATCGGGAGGCAGTCGGCATGATGATCGTTCAGCCGGCGCGGTTCGGTGTGGCCTGCGCCATCGACCCCTACGCCGCCAACCGCACTTTCTTCCTGCGCGGCCAGGGGGCGAATGGGGCGACGCCGTCCACGGATGATCTGGGGAATGCCCTGACGTGGGTTGGGGGCACGCAGATCAGCACAGCCCAAAGCGCCTGGGCCTCATATGGGTCATCTGTTCGTGTTGCAAGCCCGAACGCCCCCGGATATGTGTCCGGCCCGCGCGGAACGGGTTTTGCCCTGCCGGGCGATTTCACGATGACTGCCCGCGTTCGACTGGACAGCGTGAGCTACTGCACCATCATGGCGCATGAAGCCTACAATGGCTCAGAGAATGGGAACTGGGTATTTCGCCTCTTGCCGGATGGTATGGAATTCCGCTCATTCGATGCCGGCGGCACAAACCCGGAACAGGTTGCCGTCACCGGCCTCTCGATCCCCACGGCAGGGGCCTTCGTTGAGGTACAGGCGGCGCGCGTCAGCGGCACCCTCTACATGTTCTGGAATGGCTCCCTCGTTGTGTCGGGCGCCTTGGCGAACTCGCTTGGCCGGACAGCAAATAATGCAGTAAGGGTCGGAATAGGAACGACGGGCGCCTTAGTCACTCCGGCCTACTACGACGATGTGACAATCCTTAAGGGCGTCGGAGCGCACACGGCTTCCTATACACCCCCCAGCCTCCCACCCTGCTGACCGTGGAGGCCCGGCCCATCGTCAACGCGCTCAACCGGCGGGCCATTCCCAACCTTCTGATGTCCAGTTCACCCCTCGTCGTCTGCCCGATACGACCGCCGAAGGAGCCTTGAGCATGACGCAATTCAAGCCGTTCCAGTACGACCCCACCTGGGGCAACCGCTCCGTGAACCTTCTGGCTCCCCCGCGCTTCGCACGCGGCGGCTTGGTTCAGGGTGAGCTTGCCCCTGCTGCATCCGGTAATGCCGATAGCGATGCCAGCGGAGAAGCCACTACCAGCATGTCGGCGGAGGATTACCTGAACACCGGCCTCACGATCCTGCGGCACCAGAGAGCGGCGGAGGCCCGGCCCAGCGTCCCTGATCCCATGTCGCTGCTGCCGCCGGATGCAGTCCTGCTTTCCGGCCCCGACGATCCGCTGGCCAGCCTGCCGCCGGATGCTGTGATCCTATCGGCGGAGGAGTTCCTGGGTGATGCCGGCAAGCCAGCGCCGAAAGGCGCGGCGAGCCCGTCCTTCGCCTCCGTGCGTCGCGGCTTCTCCCGCTTCAAGCAGGGCGCTGCCGGGGTAGCGGCCGATGTCGGGGTGCTGACGCCCGAGAGCGCCGCCAAGACCATCTCCGAAGAACAGCGCTACCAGCAGCAGATCGCCCCGCCGCAGGAGACGCAGGACGCCATGCGCCGCATGAGCGAGGCCGGATCGGTCGCCGACTTCCTGTCCGCGCTCTACGAACAGCCTGGCGCGTTGTTGACGATCATGGGCGAGAGCCTGGGACAGGGCGGCCCCGGCATGGCGGCCGGCGCGCTGGGTGCGTTCGGTGGACCTGTGGGGTTCGGTGCCGCGCAGGGCGTGGCGTCCGGCGCCACGGAATACGCCTCGTCGGTCCTTCAATCGCTGGCCGACTCCGGTGTCGATCTCGCGGATCCGAAGAGCGTCGAGACCGGGTTGGGCGACCCTGAGCGGATGGCCATGGCCCGCGAGTTCGCCCTGAAGCGTGGCGTCCCGGTCGGGCTGTTCGACGGCCTGTCCGCCGGTTTGGCTGGCAAGATCACGCGGCTCGCCGGAGGCCCGCAGTCGGTGCGTGGTGCCATCGGGCGCGGGTTGGGTGAGATGGGCATGCAGGCTGGCTCTGGCGCCGCCGGTGAGGCCGGCGCCCAGTTGGCGAGCGAGGGACGCATCAGCAAGCCCGGCGATATCGCGCTGGAGGCCGTTGCCGAGATCCCTGGCGGCATGGTCGAGACCGGCATCGGCTCGCGCGCGCATGTGCGCGTGCGCGAGGAGGCGCCTCCGGTCCGGATCGAGGAAGCCGCGCAGTCCATGCCGGAGTCCGAGCCGGTGTCGTTTGCGCCCACCCGCATGGTTGACAACGACTTCATCGGCGGCACCCCGCCGGAGCTGCGCAGGGCTCAGGCAGAGGTGGAGCGTTGGGACGAGGTGATGGACAGCCTGTACATGTTGCTGAACCCGGTTGCGGACGGTGGCCGGGCCTCCGGCGCGAAAGCCACCCGCGCGACCACGGCGGCGGAACGTGCCGAGTTCGAGCGCCGGTGGTCCGCGGCGCGCGACAACTACATGGCGGCCCGCGACCGGGTCGACAAATTGACGGCAGCTGACGAGGCGGCATCGGCTCGCCTCATGCCAGCCAGCGCCCCGCGGTCGAGTGGTGCCGGCACAGAACTGCGATCCGGCGACCGCGTCCGGGTCATTAACAAAAAGACCGGTGAGGTCTACGAAGCAACGATGACCGGCCGGCGCGGGCCACGGACCCTGGTTACGCGCGACGATGGCCGGAGGTTACAGCCGCTGACACGCGCACACCGGATCGAGAAGGCCGCAACCTGACTTGGTCGGGCGGCGCCAAATTATTCCCCGGGGAGTAATTTGGCCCACGCCGTCACCAGTTCCAAGGGCGCCACCAAGGCGCGCCGGGCCCAGCGCGCCACCTCCTTGCGGAGGCTCCCTTTTCCCTGGGATCGGGGCCGTAGTGACCTCAAGGCGTTCTGCACGGCGAAACGCCACGGACTCAGACGGTGGGGCTGCCACCTCGCCCGCCCCCTTCAGCGCAAGGGCTGAGGTCGGTGAGGATTATAGCCGAGCGGTGGAACAGACGCTCGCTCTTCGGGGTCGCTGAAATGCTCGTCATTGGCAGATCGTTTGGTTGCGATAGTGGTTGCAAACCAGCGGTTGCCGTATCGCCGGAGATGGCGCAACTGGAACAGCCGCTGGCGGCTGCATCATCTGCTGCCCCATCGCTCCAATCTGCGCCCAGCGTTCCGCCTCTGCAGATGATTGCACCGCCTGTGCGGCCTTCCGCTGCTCGATGCTGGACCGACACCGCAGGTAACCGTCGGTCCCAGGAGCGAACCCGGTTCGCACGCACTGGACATGCTCGACCGTACAGTCGCCGAGCCCCCGTGCTGCGCGCTCCTTCAGCACCACGGCGGTTTCGTCGACGTGCGGGTTACAGAGATCCTTGTCTCGGAACTGTGCCAATTGAGCTGGAGCGGTCGCCGCGCTGATTTCCTTCGAGCGAGCGAGCCCACACCCGGACAGGAAGGCCGGAGCAGCCAGTGCCAGCATGATAATCATCATGGCGTTCTTGCGCATCGGAACCTCTCAGCTTCATGACGTGTATATCATACCGCTCTGAGCAACCGATGCGATGCAAGCGGTGTAAGGAACCCACACGAAGACAGGCAACTGGAGTATTTTATGAGCGACCAACAGCCCGCCCCAGCAAACTCCACGGCCCTCGTTCCGGCCAATCCTGGTCCCGTCGCCGAAGGGAATGATCCACAACTTTCGGCACCTTCCGCCGCGCTGACCGCTCTGGTGCCAGCTGGCGCCGAGGCCGGCCTGTTGCGTGATGTTGCCCATGTGATGGCTAAGGCCTGTTTGTCGACAATCCCCCTGGCGGCGCTTGCCTTCGACATCGGCGACAAGCTTGTAGCGTTTGCGTCGAAAAAGCAGATGACCGACTTCCTACGCTTACTTGCTGGACAAGTGGAACATCTCAAGGCGTCTGTCTCCGACTTGGAAGACCGTCTTACGCACTCCTCCCTGTACCGCAGCACGGCGGAGCACACGATGGTTCTCATCGCCGCCGGTGAGGAAGATGACGCATTTCTTGAAGCGTTGCGCAATGCAGCGCTGAATCTGGGTATGGAGGACTCGAAGGCCCTGGTAGCTCAGGAGGTAGCTCGGGCGGTCCGTACGCTGACGCCGCTACAACTGCGTGTGCTGTTGATCTATGATCGGTACTGGAGCGGCAAGCTGACCTCAGAGGAGGAGGCAGCCATTGCGGCCGCTCCGGACATTGAGGTCGCGGCGGACGGGTTCCGGTTGGGTGCATTGACAACGCACTACATCGCTTACCCCTACATCGATCGCACTGTGCGCCAGCTACGCACCAGCGAATTGCTAGAGCCAGGAAGCGATGGAGGCGTCCTGGGTGATGGCGCCGATCGTCATCCACACTTGGATCCTGCCCGATTGACTCCTCTTGGCCAAGCCGTGCTGCGTGCGGTAGCCCCTCCGCCCACTGGAACCCCGTAGGATAGGGCGGGCGTTATTTGCCCGCTCCCCTTTCCATTAGGGCCTGCCGAACTTGGCGTTGAGGGTGGCGGTTTCCCGCCGCAACCGCACCTGCGTCTCGCGGCGTCGCTGGGCATCTGCATCACCATATTCGTGATGCAGGCCGGCAGCACCGGGCACCTTTCCTGCTTGGACAGGGGGAGCGCAGCCATCGACTGCACGCAGCCGGCAGAAGGTATGGTGATTTCCACCATACCTTTGCTGAGGACGGGCGCCGGCCGAAGGTATCAGGGTTTCCTTGATGCCTTGGCTGGGGACGGGGCGTCAACTGGAGGCGCCTGTATTTCGCAGGCTCCTTGGAGGCCGCCGCCGGAGCGCCGCGAAAGCCTGAAGATCAGTCTCGGGTTTTCCGAGGATGGCGAATCGCGGGGGAGGGGTTTGAGCGCCCAAGGTATGGCCGAAATGGCCGCACCTTCGCGCCCTGCCCAAGGGGTTGCTGAAATCGTAATCCCTTCGGCGGAAGGAAGCCCTCAACCTGAGAATTGCCCAGGATGGGGCAAAAGCAGACGCCGCGCAGCCGCTATCCAACAGAGCCTGTCACAGAGGTTGCAACAGGCGCTCCGGCTGAGGCCCGGCGCGGCCCCCACCTTTGCCGCGGCCTACATTACCAAGTCGCTGCGAGGGCTGCGCTCTGCTGAGCCGGCTCAAGCTCCATCCCAGTGCGCGTGCTCGTTGTGGTAAGCGGGGCCGCCGACCGACCCTCACGGTAGCCGTTCGTGACGTAATGGGTTGCCGCCGCCAGTTCGCTGGACCCAAGCGCCCGCTGCACATCCGGATTACGCGCCAGATAGGCCGCAGCATTGAAGGTGGTCGACCGCCCTTCCAGGCGCCCGGCAGTCGCGTAATGGAGAGCGGCCGCGGTGGTGTTGCTGCCAAACGTCGCGATCAGGTCCGGGTTTGCAGCGATGTAGCTCATCACATTGAAGGACGTGCTCCGCCCCTCCAGACGCCCTGCCGTAATGTAGTGCTGAGTGGCAGCCGCCGTGTTCGCCCCGAAGGCGGCGGCAAGATCAGGATTTGCGGCCAAGTAGCCGTCAACATTGAAAGTCGTCGATCTGCGTTCGCGCCCACCAACGGTCAGATAATGGCTCAGCGCTGCCCCTGGATTGGCTCCCAACACAGAAGCAACATCCGGGTTCGCTGCCAAATAGGACAGAGGGTCGAAAGCTGGAGCGACAGAAACAGAGAGGGTCTGATCCGTAAACCTGATGTACTCAACATTGACGAGTTGATCATAGCCGGCAGAATCCCCGACATAGATGCTGCCGCCATAGCTGACGACCGTGCTCGACGAGCGAGATGAGCCGCGGGCCACCATGTCCGTATCGCCGGTGCCGCCGTCGATGAAATTTACTCCAGCACCGCCATCAAGGAGATCGTTCCCTCCTCCTCCATAGATGGTGTCATTCCCCGCATAGCCTCGCAACGTGTCGCCATAGTCGGACCCATAGAGCGTATCCGAACCGGCCAGGATGGTGGAGCGAGCGGTCGCGGTCTGGCCGTTATTGACCCAACCAACAAACACGGTTGCAGGGACGCTTATCCCGTCAAGTGTGTAGATCAATGAACTGTTGGCGAATTCGCGGACGGCATTCAGCGTGCCTCCGTCGATGTTCCGGCCGCTGGCATCGTAGCTGAAGCTGCCATAGAACTCAGCTGTTCCCGATCCGTAGCTTACGGAAATAAAACTGCTATTGGCCGCGGTTATTGATCCATAAAGCAAGGTCGACAGGTTGATATTGTCCGTGCTTAACGCCGACGATCCGCTGGAAACTAAGCGAGCCATGAACTTTCCCCTGATCTTCTTGGACGCGCTGATCTATTAATTGTCACTCGCCATCCTTGTGGACTCTGTGACGCGCGGTAAACAGCGTGGGCACGCAGACAACATCAACACCATCCACGTCCCCACCCAAGCGCGAACGTAAGCCGTTCTACGCAACCAGAAAAGAATGCTCGCGGTAACCAGCTTCTGTCCAGTCTTCGCTTCATGGCGCGACAATCACCGATGGGCGACCGTCAGCATGATAGCTTCGGAGATTTCCCTCAGATCAGCGTAGATCGCTGAACTGTCGAGATGTCTCCCTGTAAAATTCGCCTCAGCGTAAGCGACCCGCATAGGCATCTCCGCCGGCAATCGCGGGATCTCCAGCCGGTCCAGTTCGTCGCGCGCCACGGCCAGCACCTGGGTGCGCGGGTTTACCTGGGTCAGGATGGCGGCGTGCGGGATCGGTCGCCGCGACATCGCCTCTGCGTTCCGCACCACGTCCTGAGTCCGCGCGGCCTCGCCGATATCCGCCCGGTCAGGCCGGCAAGGGATCAGCACCACGTCGGCGGCCGCGGCGGCATAGACCATGCCCTTCGCCAGTAGGCCGGCGACGTCGACCAGAACCACGTCTGCAGCTTCGCGGCCACGCGTCGCTTCCGCCAGGATCGCGTCTTCGGCCACCGGCCGGCAGTCGATGCCAGAGCCCTCCAGCTGGTCAAAAAGGTGACGGTTGGGGTCGGTATCCAGCGCCAGGACGCGCTTACCAGCGGTTGCCCAGAAGGCTGCTAGTCCGGCCGCAAGCATGGTCTTACCGGTCCCACCCTTTGATGTGGCGATCGCAATGATTGTCATGATCGTCAAATCCATCCAGTAGCGCGTTATTAGGGTGGATCACCTTGTAGCCATCGAGTTCAAGGCCCTGCCGATGGCGGCGATGTCGATCGCCAGCGCATCGCTACGCATGTCGATCGGCGCAATCCCGCGAACCCACGCCTCCTGATAGGCCACCCGCGTTGTCATAACCGGCTTCAGCAGCGGCACACCGTCGGTGACGATCTGCGCTCGGGCGTGCTGCGCCACCACCGTTCGCGGATCGGCCTGGGTGAGAATGGCTACGGCCTTCCCGGCTTGTCCGAGATCGTCGACGGCGTGATAGGTGCGGGCCACCTCTGCCGTGTCGCCGTCGCTGGTCATGCTTGGAATGACGATCAGATCAGCCGCCTTGGCAATCTCGGTCAGCCCGAACCATTGCATGCGAGCAGCGTCAACGACCACCATTTCATGCTGATCCGCTAGCCCGTGCACCATGCCGATCGCAGTGTTCTTGTCGGCCATCTCGCAAGTCAAGCCGTCGATCGCCATGCGGCCGATCCAGCGCGCGAGGTGGGCGTTCGGATCCGCATCGACGCAAGCGACGCTTCGCCCTTCCCGCGCCCAATAGGAGGCGAGTGACGCGGCCAGCGTGGTCTTGCTGACGCCGCCCTTTCCGGACGCGAATGCGATGATCGTCATGGTCGCCAAACCTCCCTGATCCAGCGACGCTGTGCTGACAAGAGAGCTTGATCAAGGTGAGATTCCGAGCAGCAACGATAGAGCGTGTCCTAACGTCGCGCGCGCTCTTTCACCCAGGTCATTTTGCGGCTTCTGGTGCGGCAGCATATAGCTTTAAGCGTTGCGCGTCTGCTAGCCAACGGTGAACCGGCACCCCCAAGTACTCGAGCAAGCCGACGGCCGAAAGCGCTCGGCTGCGGCGACGCTGGCCTTCCGGAGTAGTGGGTTGAAGCTGAAGGAAATCTTCGCTGGACATCGCGCGGTGCTCCATCAAAGCGCATTACAGGCGCTGGGAGCCTTCCGTTGCGATGCGCGATTATCGGTGCCTGAAGGCGTGACACACTGTCGCCGGCGGTCAATGCCGCCTACCCTCAAAATAGTGATCCGCTGAGCTTTGTGGAAGACAGACGAGGTTTTGGACCAGCGCCGACGCTACACTCTATCGATGGGGAGATGTGGCCAAGGTTGGAGAAGGCCGTCGGCCGGGTGGCGGACGGGCTGTCGTGCTATCGCGGACTGGTCACTGCTGAGGGGCGGCGGGTTGCTGAACCTGCGGGGTCGGCACCAGGATCACCTGCGGAGCCTGCTGCTTCGTCGCAGTGATCGCATTGGCGATGGCGCTGGTCTGGGCAGGCTGTTCGGCGCGCATGGCGCGGATTTTCAATGTCTTCAGCGGAAAATGTCACGTCATTACTTCTGCTTGCAACGTAGCTATTGCTTCTTTGCCTTCGCTGGCCAATTTGCGACGCCCAGCAGCTTACTGACCGTCACCAGTTCCGGGCGTCGCACATGGGGTGCAGATCATAGAATATCTGCGGATATTGGCCGCCGCCGAACACCGCGCCGGCCGCGAAGTATCCGCCCTTGCGCTCTGCGATGAATGCCCGGAACGGCTCAAACCCAACATATCCGCCATAGGAGTTCTTAGCGTTTGCATGCCCACAAACCGCTATGTCTCCCTTTTCATCCCTGAACGCCATGAATGGCGGCTTAAACCGCGCAGACTCCGGGTCCTTCAGAGAGCTTCTTACCGCCTCTTCGGCGGCCGCCTGGAGCGCGGCGCTAACCGGGATCTTCTTGGCAGCCCAGCCGACTGCGACTGGCTTCGATGCGTCTAAAGTGCCGGGCTCGCGCATTCCTTTCTCACGCCGATCCTTCAAGGAACGGTATTCGCTGTAACTCACTTCCTGCGCCAGCGGTGCGCAGCTCGCTGACTGAGTTTCGAACGGGAACCCATCCTTTGCGGCGCAATACCGAGTGACCTGATTGGTGGTGGGAGTCCCTGCGCAGCCAGAGAGGGCAACCGCAGCCAACCAAACCATCCAAGCGCCCCTCATCCCATCCCCCATTGTGAAGCGCGAGCCGCAGCGGATCAGCGCAACCGGGGCAGCATGAGGTGGTAATCGTCGGCTGTCGAGGCTTAGATAACACCTTTGCGCAAGTGTACATGCGGCTTGCCATCGACGCGGCCCGGCTGATGTAGCCGTCAGCCTCAAACCGCTGGCATCGAGCATCACGGTGAGGGTGAAGATCTACGGGTTGGCTGCGTCGACCAGGATCGAGGAAGAGCGGGCCTTATTCGGTCGGCTCTGCATCTGCCTTCGGCGGGCAGACGCAACCGTCTTCGGTGAACCGTACAAGCGGGCGAAGCACGGTCTCAATCGCCGCAAGGTTCTGGGCCGATGCCGCTGGAACCCCGTCGACCTTTTCCATTCTCTGGACTGTCGAGATCCCCACTCGAGCTTCCTTCGCCAGTTTCTCAACGGACCACCTGAGATAGCCGCGGGCCATACGGATTTGCGCGCCTGTAAGCATGTGAACGAAATCCGGTCAATTGTGAACGATTTTCCGTTGACATTCGGTCAGCGGTGAACGATTTTATGTCACATAAGACCTGAACACAATCCTTGAGGCTCCCATGATCTGCCGAGCCAAACTGTTCCGCCTCGCATGGTCCACCGCCCGCAGCATGTCGCTGTTCAACAAGACCAGCCCGCGCCGGGAGTTCGCCTATGCCCTGAAGCTCGCCTGGAAGGAGATGCGCAACCGCGCCGCGCTGGAGGCGATGTACGCCCGCCAGACGGCTGAGAAGGTCGCCGCCGACCGGGCGGCACTGCTGGAGGCCCGTGCCCGCGCCCAGCCGCATTGGGACGCCCAGGACGCCGCCGCCATCGCGAGGGCGAACAACGGGCTGAGTCGTCAGCTCAACGCCGCCGCGGCCCGCGCCGAGCGCCGCTTCGGCTGCAAGATGTACGGCGGCGGCTACGGCTCCGTGAAATACACCGCCTGCCATTGACCGGCCGCCGGCTGCGAGCCTGGGCGGGACTCTCAGAATTTCGCAGCGGTAATCGGTTCCCGCACCGCCAAGCACCGCTTAACCTCGCCTGATCCAGGGCGACCAGTTTCCACCATCCACCCCACTACCGCGCAACGCGCCGTTCGGCGCGAACGCTCCCGCCTTGCCTGGAGGATCCCACATGAGCCGCCTCGCCCTGTTCGCCACCGCCGCGGCTGTTGTCGCCACCATCGCCGCTGGCGCCGCATCCTTCGCCAGCCAGCAGCCGGAGCCGGCTCCGGTGCTGCGCATCGCCACCGAGGGCGCCTTCGCCCCGTGGAACGCCACCACGGCCGACGGCAAGCTGGTCGGGTTCGAAGTCGACTTGGCCAACGACCTGTGCCGCCGGATGCGGGTCCGCTGCACCATCGTCGCCCAGGACTGGACCGGCATCCTGCCCGGCCTGCAGCAGGGCCGATATGACGCCGTCATGGCCGGCGTGACCGTCACCGCCGAGCGGGCCGGGGCTGTGGACTTTAGTCGCGCCTATGCCGCCGACCCCGCCGTCTTCGCGGTGCGGCCGGGCTCGACGCTGGCCGACTCCATGCCCGACCTGGACCGCGCCGACCTTTCGACGGAAGCCGGCCGGAACATCGCCAGCAGCGCCGCCCGCGCCCTGGACGGGAAGGTGATCGCCGTGCAGGCCTCGACCATCCACGCCCACATGCTCGAGGCGCTGTTCCCCGGCGTCCGGCTGCGCTTCTACGAGACGGTGGACGCCGCGGCCCTGGACCTCTCCGCCGGCCGCGTCGACGCGATGCTGACGGCCCGGACGTCGATCGACGCCTTGCGCGCCGCCGGCGGGGATCTGGTCCCGGTCGGTCCCGCCTTCAGCGGCGGTGTGCTGGGCGGCGGCGTGGCTGTCGCCGTGCGGAAGGGCGACCAGCTGTCCGCCCGCTTCACCCAGGCCATTGCCAGCGCCGCCGAGGACGGCACCACAGCGCGCCTGTCCGGCCGCTGGTTCGGCGCCGACCTGTCGGCAAAATAGGTGCTGTCCGCCGTTCCTTCACTCTTCGATGGAATGGCCGAGTGCGGTCGGCAATCCATCAGGCAGTTAGCAAGTTCTCAACAGGCATCAGGGAGAAGTCCTTTCAGTAAACGTACCATTTAGGATCTCAACGCGCCTCTGTGTTCAGCGGTTTTATTCGGCAAGCGCACCGGCATTTACACCCCGGCCAAGCGCTTTCCTGCATCGCTCAACCATGGAGGCATCTATGCCCGACACCCATCTCGCCATGCCCCGCACCCTGTCGGCTCCCTATGCCGGGCTGCTGGAGGCAGAGGCGCCCCGAACCACGACGAGCGATGCGCTCCCGGACGGTACGGCTGCGGCAGCAGCGACGTTCGCAGGGCTCCTCGCGCCCGGAGATCAAGCTATGGACCCGAAAGCCTCGACTTCCACCGAACGTAACCCCGACCCCTTCCGCGCGTCGCTGCTGGCGACGACCACCATTCCCGCGCTGGGGATGACCTTCCGGGAAGCAGCCGACCAGACGCGCGCGCTGCTGGACGCCTATTCCGCCATTCCGGAGGAGGACGAGGACGCGCAAAAAAAGCAAGTGAGGGAATGGGGGCGGCTGGAGGAAGCCATTCTCTCCGCGCCGGCTCAGACCTTCGGCGACCTTTTCGCCAAGGTGGAACGGCTCATGTGCCCAGATTTGGGCATCCGCGCGCTGGAGCAAGATGACGACGAGATGCGGCTCCTGGAGGAGGACGTCGAGCGCCTGCGCCCCCAGATCATCGCCGCAGCCAGCGCCGACGCTGAGATCTTCGCCGCCTTCAAGCATTGGGCCGATCTGGTGCGAGACTGCTGCGCAGCGAAGGCTGACGAAGACGTCCGGCGCTTGTCGGATCAAGCCGACGAAGCCGCCCTCAATGTTATGTCCTACGAACCGGCGACTCGGGAAGGGCTGGCCGCCCAGGTCTATCTCATGCTGCACCTGGAGCACGGCGGCGCGGCGCTCGACCATCTGGAGATCGACTTCTTGGCGCAGTCCGACGCCGATCACGCCGACGGTGCGGCGGTACAGGCTCTTGTCGAGCGTATCAAGCGGATCGGCCGGCAGGGTGCAGGAAATGCCCCGCAGGAAACGCACGTCAATCCATCCCCCCGAGGGATTGAGGCTCACGCGCACCACCTTGCCGACGCCGAGATTTTTTCAGCCTTCGAGCAGTGGAAATGGGATGTCGTTGAACTGGTCGCGCGCCAGAACGGCCCCGACGATGACACCTTTGCCGCCATGTGCAGAGAGGTGGACGCCCTAGCCCTGAGGGTGGTTAAGCCCACGCCCGCCACCATGGAAGGGCTGGCAGCCCAGATATACACCATGCTCCACCTGCAGCATGCAGGGGTGGCGGGAAGTCCGCCAGATATTGCTTTCAACCCGCCCTTCAATTCCGACAATCCGCACACCCTGGCAATCCACACCATCGTGAACCGGGTGAAGCTGCTGGGAAAGACCCGCGTCGCCGTACCTTCGCCCAGCGAAGAACTGAGGCAGGCTTGGAACGAGCTGGTCGCCCTTGACGCCCAGGTGGAGACGCTTCCCCCGGAGGCACTAGAGAATGGCGCTTACGACGCCATCGCCGAGCGCTCCGCCGACGCAGCCGGCCGCATTCTGGCCGCGCCAGTGACCACCATTCACGACCTGGAGATCCTGAGCCGCTTTGCCCTGCGCGCCCTGATCCTCTTCTTCGGCATCGACGAGACCCAGGTCCGCGCATGGTTCGTCGACGGCACGCTCCCCGCGGACAACGAGCGGGAATCCGTCGCGGCCCTGTGGCGCGTGGCGAAGTGCCTGCGCAACCTGGCCAACGCCACGCCGGATGCCCGCGTCCCGGCGGCCAACGACCAGCGCCAGGACGCCGACGCCTTCGCCGACACGGTCGCCGCCTTCGAGGCCGAGGCGCCCGCCACGCTGGCCCTGCCGCAGGAGCCGACCGGCCGCATGGTCGACGCCGGAGCCAGCGCCGCCGGCATCACCCCGGCGCAGTTCCAGGTGGCCTATGCCGCCGCGGTGGAGGCTCTGAAGCTGGAGCGGGCGGCGTGACCATCCTGATCTTCCCCACCCATGACCGGGGCGCCCTGCGCCCCGCCGTCCGGCCGGAAACCACCATCGTCCGGCTGACGCTGGCCGAGGCGACGGACTGGCAGCGCACCATCGTGGCGGAGTGCCGGCGCCAGCGCGTGTTGACGCCCTCCTTGCCCGCCTTCCTGAAGCGCGCCGGGCTCATGGACCGCTGCACCTTCCTGTCCAGCACCGGGCCGGCCGATCCGTTGTGCTTCCGTCACCTTGGCGTCCCGACCCTGTCGGTTCTCGGGCGCGCTTGGGGACGGGCCGTCATCAACCAGCCCGACGAAGCGGATCCGCATGTCGAGTTCGCGCACAGCGTCGGGGCGCAGTATGCCGAGAGCATCGGCGCCGGCGAGGCGGTCTTCAACCGGGTGACCGTCTCCGGTGTCGGCCGGCCCTTCGTCTACACCCACGCCCTCTATGGGTGGGAGGATCGGGGCCGCCGCGCCGTGCTGTCCGCCGTAGACGTCCAGACCCTGCATTGACCAGACCGGGCGAAGGGTCCCCGTTTCCAGGGTATCCTTCCTGGCGGCCTCTTGAAGGTCGAGCAGCACCGCCGGCCGGCTCCACCGCATGAAGTGGAGCGGCAGCCGCCCGACGCCCGCCTGCTGGTAGAGCACCGCGGGCAGGGGCTCCAACAGCGCCCGCCCGGCGCAGCGGCGCATCCACACCGGCACCGTCTCCGGATCGACCAGCCCGACCACCCAACGCGGCGACCAGCGGTCCAGCGCCACCAGACGCGCCACGGCGCCCAGCAGGTGGAACAGTCCCCGTCCGCGCCAGTCCGGCCGGTTCCAGCCGGCGACGATCCAGGCCACCGCCCCGCGCGTCTCGTACGCTGCCGCCGAGGCGCAGAACCCGAACTCCCCCACCGGAGCAGCACCAGGATCATGGAACGCCGTCAGGTCCCCGACCCGCGCGCCGAAGCTGGCCGCCGAGCAGTCGAGCAGCACCACGCCGTGGGTGGCGACGAACTCGCCGTCGGCATCGACCGCTGCCACCCAGAAGGACGCCGCCGCTGCCGGCCGGGGGAGGAGCGGGAACCAGCCGCCGCGGTGCCGGGCGTTCAGCTCCGCCAGCGCCTCCCATTCCTCGACCAGCACCAGCGTGACGCCGTTCGCCAGCCCAGCCGCGCACAGGGCGTCGCGCACAGCGCGCAGCACCGGCCCGTGTGGGCTCCCCTGCAGAGGCATCGTCTCCACCAACCGCCGTTCAGCCATGCCCGTTCCTCGCTCCCGAAGTGTTCGAATGCGAAGGAGTCACACCATGGCAACCGGTCGCCCGTCCCACGGTCCCACGATGGGAGGCCGTTCCCATGATCGCCAGCGCGGCATGGCGTCGGTGGAACGCGGTCCGGATCGAGTTGGCCGGGCTGCTGGCCGAGCAGGAGCGACAACACCGCAAACAAGCTGCCCCGGCGGTGCTGGTCGGGCGTCAGCGCCACGCCGATCCTGCCCAGTTGGAGGCCACGCCAGCGCCGGGCTGGACCGCTATCAGCGACGAAGCCGCCCAGCGGTTCCGGAGGATGATCGCCGCCAAGGTCGCACAGCTGAACGGCGCCCGGTCAGCACTTGAGGCGCCGAGCGCCTCGGAATGGCGCATCCGCGGGCTGGAGCAGGAGGCGCGGCGTCTTGCCGCTGAGATCCAGGCCCGGCCCGTCGCCGGTACCGCCGACGTCCTGGCGCGACTCGACATCATCGCCGCCATGTGGGGGCCGGACGGCACGATCAGCGAGCCAGGGGCGCCGCTCGCCGAGGTGCTGGCGCTGCTAGACGAGATCGCCCGGAGCGCGCCAGGGTTCCAGCCTACATGGAGGCTCTGCCTTCAGGTAGCGAGGCAAATGGAACGGCAATCCGGCTGAAAACTGCTGGGCTGAAGATCGACATCCAAGAGGAAACGTGAACGCCACCACGTGACAGCATGGTGGCGTTCATATGTTCAACATGGGAGTTCAGGTTAGGTCTTTTCGCTATTGGTGCAGTGCAAAATGCACTTTCAACGGCGACCTACGGCAAGAACGCCGCTGCGGTCGAGCTGTTGAACTAGCTCAGCCTTAACACGTTCTGCTTTCACTTGAACGAAAGTAACGACATTCTGGCTATTTTCGCCTTCGGGGGTACCCTTTCCGAAATAACCATCTACTTCATGTTGGAGGAACACAAAACCCAATTGGCGTTCATGTTCCATTTGATTTCTCCCGAACAGTAGTTGGGGCGGCCTTGGCTTTTGCTTCGATCTGCCCAACGCGTTTGAGGACAATTTGCTCCCTAACTGGGAATCCGTCAAGCTGCGTCCTGCATATCGGCGAGCTGGTTTCTGGTCGCCGTGTGACCGCCTTACCGTCCTGTTTTCGCTTCCCGTGCTGTTTAAAGAGTCTAACAACGTTCTTCGGCGCCACCCCTTCGTATTGGAGGAAAAGAACGTGGGATTCCCTCTTGTCCTCGTTGACCGAAATGGCGTCCTTGTGCAGCGTGAGGGCTAGGCTTTTAGGATACGGCTCAATGTAGATCACACGGGCAATCCCACTTCCGACGATCAAGCGGGCACATGCATGACAAGGGAATGTGGTGCAGTAGAGTGTAGCCCCTACAATGCCAGCCTTGTGACCACGCGCTACTGAGAGAATTGCTTCCATCTCCGCATGGTTTGCGCGGGAAAACTCAATCAGCCCACGGATATCTGTTTGGCGCAGAGCCTTCATGACGGCTTCGGCGCCTGCCGCCGCACGGAGTACCTTGTTGTCCTTCAACGAGGTATAGATATCTTGGTATAGCTTCGACTTGTGGGCATCATTGTGACAGATATGTCCAGCCCACTTGTAACACCGATGATCATCATCTCCAGCCTCTACGGTGTACAAACCGCCACCTCTGCGCGGGACGTCATTGGAGCCCTTGCCGATCAACTCGCCTGCATTTGTGTAGATTGCGGCCCCAACTTGCCGGGAGAGGCAAGCCGAGGAAGTAGCGGCACTGGCTGCCGTATACATCGCCATTTCATCTTGCGTGGGCGTCTGGACGCCCAAGCTGAACAAAATAGACAGGTAACGGTTGAGTACGACTTTCAGGCGGTCGTCATTTTCCCGGTCATTGCGGACAAAGAAATCAGCCTGTTCAATGGTGTCACGGACTTTTTGTCCATGTTCCACCCCTTCCTCTTCGTCAGTGCTGAGCAAAAGCTTCAACTTCACAGGGTTCAACCCCTGCGCTGTTAGCCGAGCTTCACGGACTTCGGGGGGAGCAAAGACCCCAAACAACCAGAATGTTTCTCCGTAGACCTCGCGAAGCAGTTTCACCTCAGCCGGATTTTTGAGCGAGTCGATGATATGAACGTGCCGGCGCGGTACAGGAACGAGAGTGTCACCATGTTGCTCGTACCCTCCGCGCTCGCGTCGGTCGATGGCAATCTTTTCGACGCATTTCTCTGCCAAGAATGCTTCGGAAATCTGTTCCCGCAGTTTGGTGCCAATAGTTTGAAGGCGCTCAATTCGTTGTTCACCAGCAAGGCCGACTGTATATCGTTCTCCGACTACCGGGGCTGATTCTTGAATTAGTTCACTAACCCGAATGTAGGTTGTGGTGTAACTGAATACCCGCTCGAATATCTCCTTGAGCAGTGCAGCTGTTGTGGTGACGCCAGATCCAACTGGACCAACAAATGCAATGACGAGTTCGTCGGTATAACGCTTGTCCAGCGTGGCGAAATCTTCATCCTGCTCAACGACCTTTTGCTCAACGACTTGAAAAAGCGTCGGCGCGACAGCTTCGGCCATGATGACCCCGCATGAACAAATTTATATAGATCTCCGCGAAATGGCAGAGATACCGAACAATCGTCAGGAGCGGTTAAGGGATCATGAAGCTGCCGGTAGAATGTCGAGGCTGCCAAGATGGCAGCCAAATTGCTTCGGCTGTGACCGGAAGCGCTATTTGTTTGGAGTGGAGGCGGCACAACGGCTAGCGCGTCAACGCCACCCGCGTACCTGATCAATGAGGGCGGTCTTAGGGGTGGCGCCCGAGTCGATGACCAAGGCGCGTAGGGAGCCATCGATGATGCCAGCGAAGCCCGGGTCCTGGGCGAAGCGGGCGCGTTGGATCGCCCACACCTCGACCTCGTCCAGTGTGGTCATGTCGGCCGCTGTGATAAGCGCTCGCGCCAGCCGGTCGGCATCGCCAGCATGATGTCGCCCGTCATGGGACCGCCGCGGGGGCATCCGTGCTGGGTTTTGCTAACGGTTTGCGTTATTGCGCCTACATCCCCGATCACGTCGAAACCCGCCACCAGCACGCCCCTGAATGCCGCCCCGTACCGCCGCTGTGGGGCGCTACGGGGGGCGCTCCTGTCCCGCGGCTGGAATGCGGTCGATGTGCGGCGGAGGCGCTGCGGTTTGGCGGTGGTGGCGCGGCTGTGCCGCTGCTGACGCGCGGTCAAGGTGCTGCGGGAGCACTGCGGTCCCGCCGCTGCCGGCTGCTGAGGGCAAGCCTCCTGGCGCAGCGGGAGCCGTGACTCGCGCCGGTTGGGGCCGAGGTGATCGGCAGCCAGGCAGCCTGGAACTGCGGCGCGGCGTTGGGCTGTTCAAGAGGCCGTCAAGCCCCCGGCCTGCAGTGAGTGGCATCATGATCAGCAGGTAGACGAGCGCCCGCTCGTGCTGGGGCTGCCGGCAGCGCTGGAGAGGCCCAGCCCACCAAGAGAAGCAATCCTGAGACCCCGGTGAGACCCCAGACCCTGCCCACATAAAAAAACCGCCGCTAACCCATTGGATTAGCGGCGAGTTGAACAGGGAGGCTTCACGTCTGGGAGACGCTGGGTCCGAGGACCCAACCCCGGAGGGGAGACCTCCGGGACGAAACATCAGATGCTGCGTCGCAACATCCAACGATCAAAATTTGACCATTCTGCTGCCAACTTTCCAGGCACAAATGTATAAATCTACCATGCAAGACACGCATGGCTTCTGAAGTCCCTTAGGAAGCTAATAAAAATGCCAAAAACGACAGCGCCGCTCCGGTAAGTTGGAGCGGCGCTGTCGTTTTTGGCAA